>NZ_JBMDKB010000029.1:0-56404 GCF_057809495.1 Allobosea sp. FG18 | reverse complement strand
CGAAAAGCGCCGCTCCGGCCTTCTGCAGAAGGCCGGAGCGGCGCTTGAGCCCAACGAAACGTCGAGCCAGTGAAGGGGGTCAATTCCTGATGTCGGCAAAGGGGTCAATTCCTCGTGTCGCTTGACACGGTCGAGCCATTGGCTCCCACCAGGCGGGCGGAGAGAAGGTACGGACAGGTGGCTGAGTGGCTGAAGGCGGTGGCTTCGAACCCCACCGAGGGGCTGAATAGGCTCCTCCGCGAGTTCAAATCTCGCCCTGTCCGCCAACGATGACCGGCGAGCTGCGGGCTCGCTGAGGTGCAAATGCGGACGTGGCGAAACCGGTAGACGCAGCGCGTTGAGGGCGCGCGATCGAAAGATCCCTGGGAGTTCGAGCCTCCCCGTCCGTACCACCTTCTTTCTCCTCTTCGCGGGCATGGCGAAACTGGTAGAACGCGCCGGATTCAAAATCTGGTGGCTTCAAGCCGTGCAGGTTCGAGTCCTGCTGCCCGCACCACCAATGCGCTCGTGGCGAAAATGGTAGACGCGCCCGCTTCAGGAGCGGATTTTTGCCAGTTCGACTCTGGCCGAGCGCACCAACTTGGGGCTCAGAGAACGTCTCAGCAGCCAGGAGCCGCAGGAGTCAATTCCGGCCGCCCCGACTAGCGACGAAACGAATGGCTTCGCCGATCCCACTCGCATTTCCGGATTTCAAGGAATGCCGATACATTCCTTACACCATTCCTCCGTCCGGCGCGCTGGGTTCGCGAAGGAGAGACGATGAAGCCGGTATCTGGCAAGGCGTCAAGAACTCGGACCAGGGGCCATCTTCGCCTCGTGTCAGGTCCAGCACGACCGCATCCGCGGCGCGTGCCGGCGCAGCCGAGCCCGTATGCGCATCTCGCAGTGGGCTGCGATGCGGCCGAGGAGGCCGCTTTGGCGCAGCTCGCTCACGACATCGAGGCAGCAACCGTTCGCTACGCGATTGCAACGGGATCTGACGGCAAGTCGCCCGCCCGCGTCATGGCAGTGATCTCGACAAGCTTGCTGGAGGCATCCGTGGCCTATGCGCAGGAACTCGGGAATGTGGGAGGGCCCCGCTTCGACGCCGTGAGAATGGCCCGGGCCGCGCGCGTGGTGGCCGATGATATGCTGGCCGAAGAGGACGTACCTGGGCCGGCCTTCCGTCGATAGGCATTCACGCGAGCGCGTGATCGAAGTAATGTGGCGCACGTCCACGAGTGCGTCACATGGTCCTTGATTTCGAATCGATCATCGCCGACCCAGCCACTGCCTACGCGGGCGGGGAGATTGGCGCGAACGCAGCCATGCTGCTGCTTGAAGTTGATCATCCAGACGAGCTTGCTCGCATCCTTGAAGAAGCGGGCTTGACCGCTCCCGAGGCTGAGGAAGAGGCGGTCGCATCGTTCTTGCGGCTCTAGCGGCGCGAGCCCTCGGTCTTTGTGCCTTTCATCGGGCGCTCTTAGCAAAATTGGGAGATCCAATTTTGCAGGACGACCTATGCGCCAGGTTTGGAAAGCCCCCGACCAGAAAATTGATGGTCAGACCCGCTGCCGCGGCATCAACGAGCACGAGAACCTCCGTGTCATGCTCAACGATGCCGATAAGGCGATCGAGGCGCTGGTCGGCGGCCCGGACGAAATCTATGCCGACAGGCTGGCCCTGACCATTGTCGACTGTGAGAACTCGCTCTTCGGCGAGAAGCGCAACGCCGACCGCTACCTGGCAGATTATCGCCGGCATGCCGACCCGGTGGTGATGAAGGTTCGCGAGATCGATCGCCTGCCGTCGCGCCGCCTCCTCGCAACGGCGGAGCTGTCGAGCCGCGGAAATCTCACCGTTCTTCTTACCCCTCAAGCGGTCGGCCGCGACGGCGAGCTGACGCGCGCCCGTGAGTGGAAGAAGTCCCTTTTCGACGGCATCGGCGGCCGATATCATCGCGAGCCGAATGAGCTGCTCTTCATTCGCAACGCCGGCATGCTCTTCGCGAGCAACAGCCTGGATGGCAAGAGCTTCGGTTTCGACGGGCTGAGCGAAGCAGGCAAGAATGCTTTCCGCCTCGTCGCGGATCTGGTGAACACGGCCTATTGGCACCGCATGAATGGCCTCGAACATTTCGATATGGCCGTCGATATGCATATCGCGTTGCTGCGAGACGAGAAGCATACCGCGCTCGGCCTGGAGATGATCGATGATCTGGCCGAACATCGAATCCATCTGGTCAGCCGAGTCGATCGGCTGGAAGAGCAGACCGGCTATTCTGCGGACGTGTTCCTGGAAGCCATGCGGGTCGCTGCCTCCGAGCAGGTGAACGGCAAGCCCCATGCCGAGGACGATCTGCACTCGAAGCTTTCGCGCGAACTGCGCACGAAGACCGGCGTCGGCTCTGACCTCACGCCGGGCGCGGTCCGCGAGATCCTCGATCTTCTGAACACGGCGATCGCGTATCGCATCTGCAGGATGCCAAAGGCGCCGGTGGAACTGGCAACGGTGGCTGCCCCGACGTCGACGCCTGTTCCTCCCGAGGCGAAACAGCTGCCCGATCGTCCGCTTGCAGATCCGGACCGCACCCGCTTCCGGCAGCGTCCGGAAATCTTCCGGGCGCCGCCATACGGGCAGCTGCGGGGCGCGGAGTGGCCGGAGCATCTCTCGCCCGAATTCGGCGTCAACAGCACGCACGCATTCGTCGAGAAGCTGAACGAGCTGCGCCAGTACGAAGGGCGCCTGCCGGTTCCGCAGGGCAGCTACCCGTCGTCGCCCCGGATGCTCTCTGCCTTCGTCAAGGAGGCGCGCACCATCGTCCGTCGTCAGAACGAGATGCGTCCCGGAATGTAATTGCCGAAGCCGGCGCGGCCTTACTGCTCCGCGTCGGCACCGCTCGGGGCCGCCCCGGAGCCACGACTACGAAACAGACCGACGGCCTTCTCGATGAAACTGAGCGCTTCTTCCTCGGGCATCCATCCGGCGTCGAAGGGGCCAGTCCCATAGGGCTCTTCGTGACGCCAGGTTGAACCGGGCGCTTCCTCGATTTCCAGAGCCCAATGCATGCCGCGCGCCCTGAAATAGTAGGGCAGCCCGTCGACCGTTCCTTCGGACTGGACCGGGCAGTTGCCTCCGATCCAGGTGATCTCGACACCGTCGACCATCCTTCTTGTCTCCTCTACGTCGCCGCCGGCGCAGGGACCTGCCGGACGTAGATCAGCCCCGGTGCGATGACGGTCTCGCCGTGGGCGATCTGGTCCATATCCATCGTGCCATCTCGGTCGATGATAGCGACGCGGTCGAAATCGTAGCGCACCGTGTCGGCCTCGATCCACTCCGGGATCGGCTTTTCGTAGAATGTCCCGATGCTCGGCCCGTGTTTCACGCGCGGCTCGATCGAACTCTCGGACATGGCGAGCGACTCCATTGCTGCGAGCCCTATGGTCGCCTCGACGAAGGTTCGCGTCCATCGATCCTTCAGGCACGCGCAACGAGTCCATTGTTCCATGCATGGTCTCGAAGGATGGTCGTCTCACAAGGAGATCACCATGCCGTTCCAGCTGACCACCGGCGACATCGAAACCGAGATCGATATCCGCAAGGGCGCGAGCCTTAGCGCGGCGGTCGGCCAGGCGCTCGACAACGAGGCGGTTCGAGAGCTGATCGGCCGGACCGTCGACAAATATGCACGTGACGTGTTCGACAACGACGGCGATCCCTCCAACGACTGGCTGGAGAAGTGCGCCCAGGCCTTCATCCTCGGCGGCCGTGACGCCGTTGAGGATCACATTCGCGCAAGCTGCGAGCATCCGAGCGCCGTCGACCATGCCGCGGCAGAAGCGCGGGGCGACTCGACGATCGAGGAACTCGTCGACGGCCTGGTCGATGGCTTGCGTGGTGTTCGTCGCGAGAAGTCCTCGTCCATCCGCGATGCGATCTGGGCCCGGATGGATGAGGTCCTGGAAGAGGAGCTCGCCGCGAAGGATACTTCAACCCCGCTCGACGCGATCGGCGAGAACGATCACGTCCGGCTCACCTACGTCCCCGGGATGAATGGGTTGTCGCCCGAAGACGTGATGATCAAGGCCATCGATCGCGTCTGCAGCGTGGAGACCGTCATCCTGGATGAGCGGCTCATTCCGCTCTTCGTCATGGCCAACATGGACCGCGACGCCTTCGTCAACTTTGTCCGAGAGGACAAGGGGATCGATCTGACCCAGGCCAGCTTCGATGAAAGCTGGGCCGATTACCGGCGCGCGGAAGAGGAGGCCCGTGCCGCCTCCTGGCGTGACGCGACCTGGGCGACCGACCCGGATAAGCCGGAGCTGGTTTCGAAGGAAGATCTGTTCCTCATTCTCGGCGAGAGCTCCTATGGCGGCGTGCCGTCGCTCACGATCTCCGTTCCGCTCAAGCAGTTCATCGAACGAGACTGGAGCCTTCCGCTCATCATCGAGCCGGCGACCATTCGCGACAGCGGAAAGACGAGATCGGTTGCCGGCCAGCTCGGCCTTCATGATTTCGTCTGGGGCTCCGGATACACCATCACCAACTCGAACCCGATCACAATCCCGGCGGATTCGCTGAAAGACTGGTGTGTCTCGGAGAAGACCGGGCACGGCTTCGACAAAGTCTACGACATGGTGGGCTGGGCGTATCGCGCCGGCTTCAAGGACGGCGAGCCTGCCCCCGAAGCTGAGCTTCAGGCTCCGACACCCTGATCCTTACGCGGAGAGATCGGCGATATCGGCCTCTCCGCGCCCAGCCTCCAACAGCCGCTTAAACGAGGCATGCCGGAGCTTTCCTCCTTCACCCGTCATGCCCAGGAACGAGATTTCGGCGATCACTTCCGGCCTAACCCATGTCGCCTTTCCACTCTCGACTTGAGTGACCGCCTCTGACTGCCTCAGCGGCCGCAAGCGCTGAAGGATCGCGCCGGCCGACCGCTCAGAGAATCCGGTTCCGACGGTGCCGACATAGCGCACCTCATCCCCTTCGCGTGCGGCGAGATAGAGACGCGCCAGGCCGCCCAACGACGATCGGGACGACTTGTACCCGATCACGAGGAAGTTGGCGGTCTGGAAGCATTTGATCTTCCGCCAGTCACCGCCGCGCCCCGAGCGATAGGGGGACCGGGCACGCTTCGCGATGATGCCCTCCAACTTCATTTCGCAGGCAGCAGCCAGAAACGCGGCGCCATCGGCCTCGACGGTTTCGCTCATCCGGAGATGAGGATCTTCCCCGATAATGTCCGCAAGTGCCGCACGCCGCTCCACAAGAGGGAGACGACGCAGATCCATGCCGTCGCGATAGAGCAGATCGAAGCCGTAGAAGAGCACCTCTCCACTTGAGCGCCGGCGGGCAGCGCTCTGCAGCGCCGCGAAATCCGAGACCCCATGATCGTTCAGGACGACGGCTTCTCCGTCCATGATGAAGGTCTCAGCGGGAACGTTACCGGCGGCCGCGAGAATTCCGGGGAATCGGTCAGTCCAGTCGTATCCGCCGCGGGTTCTGAGTACGAGCCGACCATCCGGGTGTCGCTCGATAAAGAGCCGGTACCCATCCCACTTGACCTCGAATAGCCAGTCGGGGCCGGAGGGCGGCTGCAGGGCGGTCTTCGCCAGGCAGGCGGAAATCGGAGCAGGGAAGGGATCATCGAGCAAATCCGGCCCGGGCGCGCGCGCCACGACGCGGGAGCGCGAGACATCGCCGCCTGGGCCGGATCGCAGGATGGAACGCTTACGCACGACGCTGCTCCACAACGCCGATTCAACGGCGCTGCCGGCTTCCCGTTCCTACGCGCGAAGCGAAAGCGAGTGTGTGGGCAGATATTCTGGCAACGCGCTCTTCAGCAGTGACGCCAACCGCTCGACCAGCTCGGGATCATCCGGTGCATCGCGAAGGTCGCCTTCACGGAAAGGGCGGATATCGACGCCGCGCCAATTCCCTCGCATTTCGGCGGAGGCAAAACGGCGGATGAACGGCAAGCGGGCCCGCGGCCCGGCGTAATCCCAGAACCGGTCGCCTTGGAGTACAGCTGCGTGATCGGCGATACCGTTCGCGCGCGCCAAGACGACAAGGTCGCCGCCAATGACGTCCTGGAGGGCAAGCGCGAAGGCGAGGCAGCCGCCATCGAAGGGGCCGCAGTCGGCTGCGGTGAGCAATTCGGCCGCGATATGGTCCGCGATCGGTCGAATTGCGCCGCGCCACTCTGCGAGCGTCATGGTCATGGCGCAGCCGAGAGATCAGCTCGCGAGCGCGTAGGAACGTTCGGTCAGCAGCGAATTGGGGACGGTGGCGACCGGGCTCGACTGACGCAGGAGTTGAACCAGCTCGGCGTCGACGGCCGAATAGGAGAACGGCAGATCGGCGGGAGCGATGAAGACCTGCCACTCGGCGTTGTCGGTCGGCTCAGAAAGCTGCGCCTCCATGCGGGTGACGGCTTCTTCCGGCCGCGCCGCGGCGATATCGCCCTGGATCCAGCCGCAGTCCGCGTTGAAAACGATGAACCTGCTGTTCTTCATGGGGAGACGCCTTGATCACGATTCGATGCATCAATCGTGAGGCTCATCCCTGAAAGCAACAACGCGCTCTTGAATGCTCATCCCCCGTTTCGATGGTCCTCGTCCTTGCGACTGTCGGCCGGCGAGCGCCATTGTTGTCCGGTAGATCGAGGACGATTCCAAATGACCACCCAACGCAGCGAAGCAGTGCGGCAGCTCGATGACCTGAAGAAGCGTCACGATGCACTCCGCACGCGCGCCATCCGAAACCAGGCTGATAAGGAGCGCGCCGAAAGCGAGCTCGCCGAGGCCGAGAAATCCGCCATCGAGCAATTCGGCACGGCCGATGTCGCTGCGCTGGTGAAGATGGCTGACGACATCCGCGCCGATAACGCCCTCAAGCTCCAGAGCTTCGGCGAGGCGATCGCGGCGGCCGAAACCAATCTCGCCGCCTTGGAAAACCAGCCCGCATGATGTCCGACCGGGCGACCCGGCTTGCCCGCGCCGGTGAGCGCCATGCTCGCCTTGAGGGGCGACAGGAGACCCTTGCCCAGCGCCGGGACGAGCTGACGCGTGATGTCGGCGCCGCCAAAGGCCGGCTGTTGATCAAGCGTGAGGTCGAGCAGTTCATCGACGAGATCCAGTCCGAGGCCGGCCGCCGGCGCATCGGTTCGTTTGAGACGCTCCTCTCGGCCCTTGTCACCGAAGTCCTTCCGGATGAGAAGCCGATTGCCCTGACGCTTTCAACCGAGCGCGGCATGCCGGCGCTCGACATCTCCTCGAGGCACCCTTCCGGCAAGCTCGAAGACGTCCTCAACGATCAGGGCGGCGCACTTACCAATGTTGTCGTCATGGGATTGCGCCTTATCGCGGTGATGAAGTCGGGGCTCGCCCGCTTCGTCGCGCTGGACGAACCTGACTGCTGGGTAGCCCCGGAACGAGTTCCGAGCTTTTTCCGCGTCCTCCAGGATGCGGCGACCCGCCTCGGGCTCCAGTGCCTGGCGGTCTCGCATCACGATCTCCAGAAATTCGATCCGTCTGGCGCCCGCATCTCTCGCATTGTCGGTGTTCCGAAAAGCGAGTCCAGCGTCCATTGCGAGGAGCCTCTCCCGATATGGGAGGATCATCAGCCGGGCATTCGCTGGATCCGCCTCATCAACGTCCAGGCATATGCCGACGCCACGCTTCATCTTTGCCCTGGTGTCAACTTCATCAACGGAAACAACAACCTCGGGAAGTCTGTTTTCATACGGGCTTTGCGGGCCGTGTTCATGGGCGAGACGAGCGACAGCCTCGTTCGGCATGACAGCCAGCTCGCCACCATCGAGATCGGACTGGCCGGCCGGCGCACGCTGCGCTTCACGCGCCAGCCGCGGCGCAACCCCATCAATCTCTGGACGCTCCTCGAAGAGGACGGATCCGTTGTGGAGGAAGCGGGCGTTCATCATGAGACCGGCGGCCGTGAAGCGCCGGGCTGGCTCTCCAGGATCTTCCCGGTCCAGCGCATCGAGAACCTGGACGTCCAGATCTCCCACCAGAAGACCCCTGTCTTCCTTCTCGGCGAGTCACCGTCGCGGCGAGCCAGCGTCCTCTCGATCGGCCAGGAATCTGATTATGCCCGCCTCATGCTGGCGGTGCACAAGGAACGCAGCCAGCGCGACCAACAGGTGGTACGCGATGGCGAGCGAGAGCTCGGGCGTGTGCTCGACATTCTCAAGGCTCTGGAGGTCCTGGGAGCGATCAAGGCTGATATCGAAATCCTGCGCGGACTGGCCACGGAGATCGCTGACGGCGAGGGAAGGCTCAGCGCGGTCGAGGAGGTTGTGACTAAGCTCACTCACCTCCGGAGCGCTCAAACCCGTCTGGAGGCCACCGGAGTGGCATTGCGGGGGCTTCCGGCGTCGGCAGATCTGGACGGGATCACTGAACGGCAAGCGCGGGTAACTGAACTCGACCGTCTTGCCACGATTATCGAGCGCGCTTCGGGGATCATCGCAAAGGCGACGCGCGAATCCAACGTGCTCGACCACATCCCAGAGCAACCGGCTTTCGAGCCGATCGATCGACAGATGCAACTGGCACGCAAGATTGCTGGACTTCTCGACGAGCTGTCATTGATCGACGCCCGCGATGCTGCGTTGGCAGAGCTTCCCGCGATGCCCGAACTGGCGCAGGAGCCCACGCACGAACGTGTTTCCCATGCCATCGATGCGGCGCGGAAGCGGCTGACTGATGCCGAGCAACAGGCCGCGGCGATCGCTTCGGAGGAGGCGGATATCCGCCGCCAGATGGAGGCGCTCTCTGCCACCCTTGGCAATCGGTGCCCGACCTGCGGCTGCGAGGTCACCGCGGAAGCGCTGCTCGATCACATCCATGGAGTTGCGGCGTGATTGTAGCCGGCCATTTGCTCTACCAGGATCCGGTTCAGGTCGAAGGCTTGATGTTCGTCGGCGATCCGCACATCACCTCTTCGCGCCCTGGGCGCCGGAAGGATCCGACCTGGCCCGACCCGGTCCTACGCAAGCTTGAACACTGCGTGGAAATCGCCAATCAGCGCGGGCTCGCCATGATCCTGCTCGGCGACCTCTTCGATGACCCCTTCGAGAAGGATGAGGCGCTGAAAACCCGCGTCTCCAGAATCCTGAAAGCTCTCAAGATCCCGCCGATCGCGAATGTCGGGAACCACGACATTGCCAACAGCAGGCTGTCCGACGGCGATAGCTTGGCCTTCCTCGCTGTCAACGACACCTTGGATGCTGTCGCGGCCTCCGGGCCGGTCTGCGTTTTCGACCTCGGCGGTGTCAAGCTCGGCCTCGGCATGACCCCGTACGGCCAGGAGATCCCGACGGACGTCACTGGCGTCTTCAGCGGGGTCAACGCTGTCCTATGGGTGACCCATCACGACATCGCTTTCGAGGAGACCTATCCGGGTGCGGTCAATCCGTTCCCGATTGAAGGGTGCAAGCTCGTCGTTAATGGCCATGTGCACACACGCAAGAAGCATGTCGTCGCCGGCGCCACGACCTGGCTGAACCCCGGCAACATCAATCGCCTCAGCATCGATGTCATCGATCACGTCCCGTGCGCCTGGACTCTTGATCGAAATTCTCGTTTCGAGCCCGTGGAGCTCCCGTTCGAGAGCGACGTCTTCGATCTGACCGGCCGCCTGGTCGATCCGACGAAGCCGAGCCCGCGCGACGAGAACATCTCCTCGGCTTTCGTCACGCTCCTGCAGGCAGAGGACGCCGTCGATACCTCGGCGAGCGCCGACGGCGGCATCATGCTGGAAGAGATCGAACAGAAGTTCGAGCGAGACAATACGCCTCCGAGCGTCCGTGCTATGGTCAGGGACCTGCTCCGCGAGGCGGTAGCCCGGAAGGCCGCGGCCTAGAGTGGACGAACCTGAGGGGCAGGGGTCAGCAGGAAGCCGATCTCATCGCAAGGGACATCGACCATCTCAAGCGGGCCGAGTCCACGCTCACCCTGGTCGATCACCGGGGCTTCGATATGCAGCTGGTCGCCCTTTTCATCGACATAGGTGAGATGCAGGCGCTGGGCCTTTCCCTCGGCGGGCGAACTAAGAGCGATCACAAAGGTGCTTCCCGAGTGATCGGAGATGAACTCCTGCGCCGCGTTACGCATCGTATCGGGATCGACGCTGTCGAGCAGCGGAAGCACGGCATAATTCTCACCGAGCTGAACGACAAAAGCGGCGCGGAACGGTCTGAAATCCTGGTTCACAAAGACGTCCGTCGCCAGCTCGATCGCGTGCCGCACCAGATCCGGTGATTGGATCGTCATGATCGCCCCTTCGTCCGAAGGGTTCGAAGGCCTGCGCTCGGATTTCGATGCGGCGACATCCTTGTCGGTCGTCCTGCATTCGGCGTCAGAACACGTTCTCCAGCTCCCTGACGACAGAATGCGCTGGCGGCGAATTCCGTTCAAGCGGCTGCGGCCCCGATTTCACAATTTGGGGCGGATAATTTGGCCGGGACGAGCTCGGCGACACCGCTAGCGGCTTGCATCGCTGACACGTATCAAAGCGGAGAGCACAGCCCTCGGGAAAAGCCGTTGCCGAACAACCCCATCATCGCCTCGGAAAGCGATCAGGCGACCGTCTGGGTTCACCAGAACGGCGAGACCGTCGCGCGCTATGGCAAGATGGGCTTCGAGGTCTACTCGCCGGAAGAGCCGCGCCGGCTCATGGGGCATGGACGAAGCATTGGGGCCGAAAGCTGGCTCTCCTTCAAGGCGAAGGTCCGCGAGGTCTTCAGTCACGACATTGATGACATGCTGACGCCCGTCCGCTTCTGGGACGAGCTTGGATTGACCCCGGGCTTCGAGACTGGGAACCCGACCTTCTTGATCGCCACTGGCGAGATAGCCCATCTGAACAATCCGTTTGAGGACGATATCTGGGGCAGGGGGCAGGTCACGCGCGAAGAAGTCGCCCGGTGCATCGAAGCAGGAATGTTCGCAACCGAGTTCGTTCCGATGGGCCTCCGAGACCGCAAGCCCGCAGGGTGGGATGCGCAGCGGATCGCCTTCTTCGTGGTCCACCCAAGCGATTGGCCAATCGACATCGAGGTCACGAGCGCTGACGGAGACTTCCAGATCGAGGATGGGTTCCATCGTCTCGGATCGAAGATCTTCGCCCGAGAACCGCTCACCAAAGCGACACTCGGGGGCTACGTCACCGGGATGGCCAAGGCATTCCCGTCGCGCGTGCCGCTCTCACCGGAAGCGGTAGAATTGGTGGACGCCATGGATGATCCCGAGATGCATCTCGGGCCGGGCATCTAACGCGAAGTCCCAGGTCGCTCCGAAAAATAATCCTTCGAGATCCGCAGGAATCGCCATTGTTATTCCTTGCGATTTGACGCCAGAAGCACGCCGCAGGCTGAAATAATCCTTCCCGTCGCGAAAAATCGCTTGACCGGCCTCTGGTGACTTTCATCGATCCACCGGAACCTCTCTCCATGCAAGGATTGATCGACTCGATCCTTGCTCTAGCCGCTGAAGGGCGGCTGGCGAACCCAACCATCTGCAACCCTGAGCCATTCGAAAACGCCAGGGGTTCGTTAGGAGAGATTCATGTCGCTCGCTGCACTCAAGCAGTCCAAGTCCGGTGGCCGCGGCGCCGGCAACGGGTATCCGAACGTCCTCGTCCTCTTCCAGGGCGCCGAGCTCGCCAACAAGGCTGGCCGCACCCCCGACAAGGACGTGCTGACCGGCCTCCTGGTCAATTCGGTCGACGACCTCGTCGCCAACTACGACGAGCACGGCATGCCGACCACCGTCGTGCAGGTCAAGGTTTCGGCCGACAAGCCCGGCAAGCAGGAAGCCAACATCAAGCACGGCGTCTACGAGATCGCCAAGGGCAAGAACAACAACGAGGCGCTGAAGGAAGGTCAGTACGTCGCCTTCGATCGCTGCAAGATCCGCGGCACCATGATCGAGGCGGAGTATGTCGATCGCCCGTTCGGCAAGCTCGGCACGTTCAATCCCGAGACCATGTACATCTACCTCAACCTCCCGATGAGCGTTCGTCCGGAGCGCGAGGTGAAGCGTGACGGCAAGGAGCCGCGCATGGTCCAGGCGGCCGTGATCAGCCACCCGGCCGACGGCAAGCTCTTCAACGACCACGACTCGTTCGTCGAGGCCGTCCGCAACGCGGTCGAGATCGGTGGCGCCGGCGGCGTCGACGTCTCGGTCTACATCCGCGGCATCGCCCGTGAAGACGGCGCGATCGTGGCCTTCTCGGCCGAGGGCATCCGTCGCTGGGATCGGGAGACCGAGGCCTACGAGACGGTCGAGAAGTTCGCCGAGCGCATGCTGACCGAGGGCAACACCAAGGACCTGCTGGCGGAGGCCCTCTCGGGCAACCCCGATCAGATCTGGGAGGCCGTCCCGCAGTCGCGCATCAACTACGGTGTCAACTCGACCCTGAGCGGCAAGGTCGCCTCGCGCCAGCAGAACGGCGCCGTCCTGACGGACGAGCAGAAGCGCAAGATCGACGACGCGGAGCGCTTCCGCATCGACACCGACGAGGGCACCGAATACGGCTGGGTCCTGTCGAACCTGCCGATGCAGCGCAAGATCGACGGCGACGACGTCGGCAAGTGGTACGGCACCGGCGTGCGTTCGCTGAGCGGCTCCCAGCCGCGCCTCGGCCGCCACGAGCTGATCACCGCCAACACCCCCGAGGACATCGCGAAGGTGTTCAAGGACAACGCCGAGAACCGCCGCGCGGCGCGCCGAGCGGCTGCTCAGGCCGACCAGGCCGAGCAGGCCCCGGAGCCCGAGACCCAGGAGGCGGGCGCCCCGGCGCCGGCGTTCTGATCGACCGGACAATCGAGAACTGGAAGGGGCGGGCATCAGCCCGCCCCTTTTTCGTCAGGCGAACGAGGTGGTGAGCAGAATGGCTTCGACGGAGTGGCTCGATCCGGGTGTAGAGGATGCTCGCATCTTCGTTGCCCAATTCGACAGCTCGAAAGAGCCGCACCATCGTGCTGTCGTCATCGAAGGCCATGGCGTCGATCAGAAGGCAGCCCACGCGCTTGGCGCGGTTGGCTTCCGGAAGGTCGATGGAGATCCGCCGGCGTGGCTACGCCCCGGCGGGCAATTCAAGCTGGGCGAGATCCGTGCTGCGTTCCCGGAATTTCGGACAGTCCAGCTCCCGTTCGAGGAGACGAGGAAGCGGTTCGCCGGGAAGTCGCCTCTCGACCTCGTGAAGCTGGCGCCCGTCGGTGGCTCGGCTAAGGTCAACCGCTTCCAGATCAAATACGAGCCAGCCTCGAAGCTCGGCAAGCCGATCGCAACGATCCCGACCAATCTCGCTGCGGCAACGGGGCGCGCGCTCGCTCAGATCGAGGACCGCAACGGCCCGGTCGACAGCTTCGTGTCCCGTCGCTGCGGCTGGTCGATCGCCGAGCTCTCCAAGGCGCTTTCACCCGAACAGATCGACGCCGTCGCCATGGCGCTCGACTCCATGGACCGCGGGCAGGGGCTCGTCATCGCCGACGCCACCGGTCTCGGCAAAGGCCGCGTCGTGGCTGCCGTGCTGCGCGCGATCGTCCACGCTGGCTCGGTCGCGATCTTCATCACAGAAAAGGAGAACCTGTTCTCCGATCTCTTCCGCGACATCATCGACATCGGCTCGTTCGATCTGTTCGGTCGCCCCTTCATCCTCAACAACGAGGCCGAAATCAGCGAGGGCGGCGGTGAAGACCGCAAGGTTCTTCACCCTGCCTGGGATCCGTCCGTGGTTCAGAAGGCCATCAAGGCCGGCGAACTCCCGGGCGGCACCAAGCTTGTGATGGCGACCTATTCCCAGTTCAACCGCGCTGGCTCGATCAAGGCCGACTTCCTCCGGCGCGTCGCCCGCGGCTCGCGCATGGTTTGCGATGAGAGCCATAATGCGGTCGGGGACTCCAACACCTCGGAGAACCTGGGCGCGGCGATGGATGAGGCGGATTCTGTCACATTCTCGTCGGCGACCTTCGCGAAGAACCCGCGCAACCTCGCTGCTTATCGCCGGCTTTTCCCAGCATCGATGCGCTCGTCCGACCTCATGTCCGTGCTCTCGTCGGGCGGCCAGGCGATTTCGGAAGCTCTGTCCCAGATGCTCGCTGAGGATGGCGCCTATTTGCGACGTGAGCACGATCTCTCCGACATCAAGATCGAGGTCATCGAGGACACCAAGCGCACCGAGCGCAACCGAGCGTATGCTGATGCGCTCTCGCCAATTCTGAGTGAGATCGCCCGACTAGGCCGCCAGGCGACGAACATGGCCGACGACCGCAACGGCGGGAAGGACGAGGACGAGAACGCCCGCCGGCGGCGGAAGGAGTTCTGGTACGCCGCCAACTTCGGATCCGGTCTGGCTGCCATTGTCCGCCAGTTCCTGACCGCTCTGAAGGTCGAGCTCGACATCGAGCGTTGTATCGCCGCCCTGAACCGGGGAGAGAAGCCCGTCGTCGTGGTCGAGTCCACGATGGAGAGCCTCATGCGCGAGCTCGCATCGGACACTCGGGCGGACGAGACTGCCGATGACGTCGCCTTCGAAGGCAGTGACGAGGAGCTCCCGGTCGAGAGCCGGCCGCCGGACTTCAAGGATGCCTTGCGCCTTTTCCTCGATCGGACCCTGACCCTGCGGATGAAGGTCCCGAACAAGGACCCGGAGCTCGTCGCGATCGAAGATCCTGACATGATCGCCGCGGGCGAGAAGGTGCGGGAGATGATCGCGGCGTTTCCCGATCTTTCGCTCTCACCCATCGACGACATCCGTGCCGCCATCGAGCGCGAGGGCGAGCGGCTTGGGACGGGCTGGAAGGCAGAGGAAATCTCTGCGCGCTCGGTCCGCGTCATCGGCTCCGAGTATGTCCAGCTGCCCAAGCAGGACCGGGTCGCCCAGGTCGCCGGCTTCAACTCGGGACGCTCGGACGCCCTCGTCATCACCAGGGCGGCATCGACCGGCCTGTCGCTGCACGCCTCCGAGAAGGTTCGCGATCGCCGCCGGCGCAAGATGATCGAGCTTCAGATCGCATCAAACGTCGTCGAGCGGATGCAGTTCTTCGGGCGCGTGAACCGCCGTGGCCAAGTCTCGACCCCGACGTTCGAGACGCTCTCGACCGGGCTGCCCATGGAGACGCGCAACCTCGCGCTCCAGAACAACAAAATGGCGCAGATGTCCGCCAACGTGACGGGCAGTGCCGAAAACGCGACGTCGATGGACGTACCCGATATCATCGACCAGGTGGGCAACGAAGTGTGCAAGCGCCTCCTCGAGGACAGGCCGGGCCTGGCCGAGCGCATGTTCATAGCGATGAAGCTGCCGGATCCCGAAAAGGCAGCGACCGAGCTCTATCACATCAACAAGTTCCTCTCCCGCCTGATCCTGCTGCCCTCCCAGGAGCAGGATCGGCTCTATGACGAGGTCGTGGCGGCCCATGTGGCCATGACGCAGGATCTCGCAGCGCGCGGCCGAAACCCGCGTGGTGCGCGCGAACTCGACGGCGAGTGGAAGGTCATCGCTCGCGAGATCTTCGAGCCGGGCGACCCTCGGGACGGCGAGGTATTCGGTCGGCCGGTCACGGTTACGACCATCGAACGCATGCGTGAGGCGAAGCCTCTCAAGGCCGAAGAGATCATGCGCATGATCGAGGAGGCCGAGGAGAAGACCCCGAAAGCGGCGAACGAACGTTTCCCGGACCACAAAAAGGCGATCGAAAAGCTGCGCCCGAAGCTGCGGTTCGCCGCGCTCTCCAAGCGCTACCTCAACGTCGAGCAGGCTCTCAAGGACCCGAAGGGCAATGCCGTCCAGAACCAGGATGCAAAGCTCAACCACCTGCAGGGGCTGATCGCGTCATGGCGCCCGGGATGCTCGATCCAGATCCCCGGCGAGGAAGGCCTGGAGACTGGGCTTGTCCTGGAAGTCCGGCCGCCGGACGACAAGGACCAGGTGGCTCACCCGGGCCAGTGGACGATCCGCTACGCGATCCCCGGTGACGAGCGGCCTCGTGTGATCTCTGCAGCAGGGGTGCACTCTGAGGCAGGGATCCTCGTACAGCCCTGGCGCGGGCCGCCGAATCCGGTTGCCCTGGCTCGCTTCGACAAGGCGCCCTCAGGCCATGTCCCTGAACGTCGCAAGGTCCTGGATGGCAATCTTGTTCGGGCAGTGATCGCCGCCCGCAATCAGAAATGGGGCTCCTCAGTCCTCTGGACCGACACGAACGGCGTCGGCCACCGCGCCATGCTGATCCCCAAGAACAAGCAGGACGCCATCCATGCGCTGGAGGGCCGCACGACGTCGCTGAAGGGCGCGCTCGCTGTGCTGCGCGCCGGCGGCGAGCTGACGACCGATGCGGACGCTCCGGACGACCGGGCGGCGATCTATGTGGATCGCCCACACCTGGTGGTTTCGTTCACCGCGCGGCCAAAGACGCTGAAGGCCTTCCTGACCGACGAGATCCTGGCGGTAACCGGCCCGTTCGCCGGCAGCAAGGATCGCGCCGCTCGGGTAGCGCTGCCGAATACGCCGGCGGTCGTGGCTGCTTTCCTCAAGGCCGGGCACGCTTTCCATTTCTCGGGAAGCTATCGCCAGCACGTCGCCAAGGCGCTGATGGAAGAGCCCGAACCCGCCGCGGCGCCTGCACCGTCCCCCTGAGCTCACCGGCATGCTAGATAGGATCATGTCTGCATTTGCCTGGGCGGCCCGAATCGAAGTCGTCACGAGCTTCGCAAACGAAGGATTGCGGAACTCGGATAGGAACCAACAATGAGCGTCCGCGACGTCAGCAAGTTCCTGAGCTTCGTGCTCAGACATGCGCCTGGAGAGATCGGCATCAAGCTCGACGCCGCCGGCTGGGTGCGCATTGACGATCTGCTTGCCAAGTCGAAAAAGGCGGGCAAGCGCTTCGACCGCGCGATGCTAGAAGAGGTCGTTGCAACGAGCGACAAGAAGCGGTTCACGATCTCCGAGGACGGACGTTTCATCCGGGCCGCGCAGGGCCACTCGATCAAGGTCGAGCTCGGGCTCGTGCCGAAGGAGCCGCCTGCGGTGCTCTTCCACGGCACCGCGGCAGCATCCCTCGACTCGATCTTTGCAACCGGGCTGGAGCCTCGTGGTCGCCAGCAGGTCCATCTCTCCATGGATATCCCGACCGCCCTCAAGGTCGGCGGCCGTCACGGCCGGCCGGTGGTCCTCACTGTGGCCGCGTCCGAGATGTGGGCTGCCGGTCACCTGTTCTGGCAGGCAGACAATGGCGTCTGGCTGACCGACAAGGTCGATCCGGCCTTTTTGAGCTTCGACCAGAGCTACGAACAACAGACAGACGAGCCCGCGGGCCCCAAGCTCTAGGGCCTAGTCATCGCAGGGGGCACCTGTTCGAAAACTGTCTCGCCGTTCGCCAAGGTGAGCCCGTGGCGGAGGCCGGTGATCCGGGTGCGGGACAGTCCAGTCCGGGTCCGCGCCGCCAGGACGCCAGAGCGCTCGCTGAAGCTCCAGTTCGGCTTCAACGGGAGCGGGCCGTCGACCTCAAGAATACTCAGATCCAGTGCCCACCGCTTGCGGCTCCGTTCGAGAAAGAGCCGGTTGTTGTGCTGAGCAGCGATTACCTGCTCCTGCGTGGTCCATTCGTTGACGGCTTTGATGCGCTCGATCACGGCATCTGAACGCCCGCGTAGCGAAGCCAATCCTGGGTGGAAGAGGGCATGGCAGTCATGACATGCCGAAATGAGATGCCGAAGCGTCTGCCGGCACCACCCGTCCGCCACGGGTTCGTCGTCGAAGCTCCAGACCTCGTGGCATTCCAGAGGCCCTGAACTCTCTCCGCAGCACTGGCAGACATGGCCCGCGGCTCGATAGGCCCGCTGACGTATCTCCTTCCAGGCCGCCTCGGTCAGCAGATTGGTGAGCGACGCGCCGAAGGAGCTTTCCGGGATCATCTCGGTCATCAGCGGGACGAACGCTTTGCGTGCGATCAACGGAACGAATGGCTGCCACTCGTCCTTAGTGGCCTCGGATCGGGGAATCGAGAGGCGCTTGTAGGAATCGATGTAAGCGCCACGGCTGACGAGCTCATTCTTCTCGACCTCCGACGACACAAGCCCGATCATTCCCGGTCCCGGCCACGACGCGCCGCGGCTTCTCGGCAACACCGTGCGGGTCTTCGCGCGAAAGGCCCGCGCGAGCGCATCCCGGCCAGCCGGCCTGGTGACGCCGGGGGTGAGATCGAAAGGCTGGTTCACGGTGTTCGGCAAGGGCATCTCGGGTTCAGGAGCGGGGCCGCCATCAGCTCCCGCATGAGGAATAACGCATCAATCCTTGATTTGCTCAAGAATTGCCCTGAAACTTGCGCTCTCAATTCGGAGCTCATGAGTGGTCCGCAGGCTTTACATCGCCGAGAAGCCGTCCCTGGGACGCGAGATCGCCAAGGCGGTCTCCGCAATAACGGGAGCGAGCCAGAGCAACGGTCAGGGCCTTATCAAGGTCGGACAGGACACCGTCACCTGGACGCGTGGTCACGCCTTCGAAAACGCCAAGCCCGAAGAATACGACCCGATCCTGAAGAGCTGGCGACTCGATACGCTTCCGTTCGTGCCGACCGAGTGGAAAATGTCGGCTCGGCAGGACATGTCCGGCGAGATCAAGGCCATCAGCCAGTGCCTTCGGGAGAAGCCCGACGAGATCGTTCATGTGGGCGACGCCGAACGCGAAGGTCAGCTGATTATCGACGAGATCCTGCTGAAATATGGCCTAGACCCGTTCGCTGCCAATGTGAAGCGGGTCTGGATCCAGTCGATGACCGACAGCGCTATCCAGAAGGCGGTCCGCGAAGCCTTTCCGAATGCCGAGAAGCGGAATCTTTCCCACGCCGCTTTGGCGCGCCAGCGGGCAGATTGGATCCATGGGCTCAATGCCACGCGCGCCTTCGCAATCGTCGTGCGCCAGGCTGGCGTCGACGGCGTCGAGGTTCGGGTCGGCCGAGTTCAGACACCCACTCTGAAGCTCGTCGTCGATCGCGATCGCGAGATCGAAAACTTCAAGCCGGTCGATCACTTCATCCCCGGCGTGACGTTCCAGCATGCGAATGGCCCGTTCAAGGCGAGCTGGATCATGCCCGAGGATACGCCCGGTCAGAACGCCGATGGGCAACTGCTCGACAAGGCCGTCGCTCAATCCGTGATAGACCGGGTTGCGGGGAAGACAGGGACCTTGTCCGACCTCCAGAAGACACCGAAGCACACGCCGCCTCCGCTGGCGTTTTCGGCAGGCTCGCTTCAAAAGGCGTGCTTTCGCAAGCTCGGGCTGCAGCTCGAAGAGACGGATGCGATCGCGCAGAAGCTCTATGATACCGGCCTAACCTCATATCCTCGGCCTGAATCGGATTACCTTCCCACGACGCTTCTCACAGAAGAGGCGCCCCAAATCATCGCCAATCTGGCCAAGGCAGCCGATCTGGCAGAGCACGCTGCCCAGGCCGACCTCAAGCTTCGGTCGCCGGTCTGGAACGACAGCAAGGTCTCTGACCACTACGGCATTGTCCCGACAACTGAGGCGACGCCCTCTCGGATCGCAGCTCTGTCGGGCAATGAGAAGCGTGTTTTCATGCTCATCGCGAAGACCTTCATTGCTCAATTCCACCCCGATTATCGGTACGAGTCGACAGCTGTCACCGTATCCGTTCCTCAAGGCGACAGGGTGGATCGGTTCAAGGCGACCGGTCAGCGCATCGTCGATGTAGGCTGGAAAAAAGTCTTCGGCGCCGAGGCTGACGACGATGACGACAAGGAAGAGGTCGAGGGAACCCTACCTGCGATGGCCAAGGGCGATCCGGTGGACGTGAAGGCCACTGAACTTGGCCCCAAGCGTACCAAGCCCCCGGCGCACTTCGATGACGCGAGCCTGATCGACGCCATGATGGCGATCCATCGCTTCGTCACGAATCCGCAGATCAAACAGCAGCTGAAGGAGAGCTCTGGGCTCGGGACCGCCGCAACGCGAAAAGCGATCGTCACCAAGCTCATCGATGTCGGACACATCGTCCGAAAATCCAAAGGCAAGAAATCGATCATCGTATCGACGCCGCTCGGACGCGCGCTGATAGACCTGCTGCCAAAGAAGGTCTCCAGCCCGGACATGACCGCCTTTTGGGAAACCTACCTGGAGAAGATCCGGGACGGGGAGTTCACCCTCGACCGCTTCATGGCCGAGCAAGAGCGGGCCATTCGCATCCTGATCGACGAGGCGAAGACCCAACCGGTCAACGTCGCGGCCCTTGGCGTGAAGCCGCTGCCCGGCCATGGCGATACCTGCCCTGAATGCAAGAAGGGCACGCTGCGCACCCGCACATGGCCCTTCGATGATGCCTTCAAGGGCAAACGCTTCCTGCGCTGCGACAACTTCATCAAGGATGACCCGAACGCCCAGTGTCGCTACCGCGGCCGGCCGGAAGGCGTCAAGGAAGCGCCTAAGCATCCCGACGAGGGCAAGGCTTGCACCGAGTGCGGGAAGGGCACCATGACGTCGCGTGTCTCGACCAAGAAGGGGCCGAACGCCGGCCGGCCGTTCATCTCCTGCTCGGCGATCGACTTCAAGACCGAAGGCGGCTGCCGCAATTTCGCGTGGACCGATGTCGAGAAGGCCTCTAGCCCGGACGACGGCAAGCCGTGCCCGGATTGCGGCAAGGGACAGCTGCAGAGCGGCATCGTTCAGAAGGACGGGCCCAACAAGGGGCGCAGCTACATCCGCTGCAGCGCGGCCGATTTCACCAAGGACGACGCCTGTAAGCATTTCGCCTGGACGTCGGAACAGAAGATCAAGGGCCGGCCGATCGCCGGCGAGGGGCAGCCATGCCCGAAGTGCGGCAAAGGCAAGATGATACGGCGGACGATCACGAAGGATGGGCCCAACAAGGGCAAGGCCTTCCTCGCCTGCAACAACTGGACGCGAGGTTCCTCCGACAACTGCGATCACGCGATCTTCCCGGATCGAAAGGACGCGCCCGCGAAACCTAACAATCCTTCAAAGGGAAAGCCGCCGGCGCCTCCTCCGCAAAGACGGAGAGCTTAATCCACCAGGATTGAGTCGCAGATCGTTGACCCACGCAAGAACCGGCCTTTAGATCATCAGGTTTTCTGAATGATCGGAGAGTCGGCTCCATGCGGGCAATCAAGAAAGACCTTCTCGGCGCTTCCGCCGCGATCCTCATCGCGTGTTCGGGCGCCGTTGCCCAGCCGGCGCCGGCGGAGCCGAGCAAGAGCATCGGTCCGGTCATCTCCGGCGGCTCTTCTGCGATCGCGCTTCCCAGCCCCACCGGTGAGCCGAGCAATCCTCTCGCCGGCCGCGGCGGCGAGCTCCCCGCCGTCATCCGCTACGTCATCTCCGAAGGGGTGAAGATCACCTCTCTCGGTGAGACCGCTGGCTTGCGTACCTATCTGGGCGAGGCGGCCAACGGTCGCTTCAACGCCTTCTACGTCGCTCCCGACGGCGAGCATCTCATCGCCGGCCTCCTGTTTCAGTCGGGCGGCCACAACGTCACCAACGACCAGATCGCGGCCATGCTCAAGCGCTTCGGCGAGGCAGCAAAGCAGATGCCCGGTATCGATGCCGGACTCCTGCCATCCGTCCCGGAGAGCGATCCGAAGGCCGATCCCAAAGGCGAGTTCATCGACTGGATGAAGTCGCTCGGCATGAAGATCACGCCGTTCGAGGGAACCGACGGCGGTGTTCAGGGCTATCTCGTCGAGGCTCCGGCCGAAGGCGGCGCGCCCGGGAAGATCCAGGCCATGTACGTCACCCCCGATCGCAAGCATGCGGTGGCCGGCGTGCTCGTGAAGCGCGGCGGCATGATGATGACCGGCGTCCAGGTCGGCCGTCTCCAGCAGCGTTTCCTCGAAGAAGAGCAGGCTCGCCAGAACGGCCTGTCCTCGCCTGTCGAGCCTGGTCGGATGCTTCCGCGCGCCGAGCCGGTTTCGCCGGAAGTTGCGAAGTCGCTGACGCAGAAAGCAAACCCCGCCAGCTCCACCATCGACACTAAGTCCGCCCCGGCGACGACGGCGCCCGTCCAAGTCGGCGCCGGTCTTCGTACCGATGGTCCGGCTGAGACCCCGGTGCCCGCCGGGGTCCCCACGCCGGTCCCCTACGTTCACCAGATCTCCTCGAAGCCTGCCAGCGCGTCCGACCAGTATCGCTATCCCGGCCAGGACGTCGCTGCCTTCATGGAGGCGATGAAGACGACCGTCTTCTTCACCGTGGGCGTCAAAGACCGGCCCGCCATCTGGATGCTGGCCGATCCGCAATGCCCGTTCTGTCACCAGGCTTGGGCGAAGCTGAAGCCGCTGGTGTTCGACGGCAAGATCCAGGTGCGTGTCATCATGATCGCCGGCCTGCGCAACTCCGAGCCGCTGACGAGGTCGATCCTCGGCCGCGCCGAGCCGGCCAAGGCCTGGCTCGCGGGCGAGGGCAGCATCGATAACGTTCCGGTTCAGCCGGGCCCGGCAGTCGGCAGCCCGGAAAGCGAGCGTGCCGGCGAGTATATCCGGATCAACAACGGCTTTGCCGCCCGCTACATGATCCGCTCGACCCCGTTCCTTGCCTACACGACGCCTGATGGGAAGTTGTTCTCGTCCGTCGGCTTGCCGCCGGATATGGACGCCTTCCTGGCCGCCCTCCGCTGAGGACCGTTATGTCGCTTCAGGACCTGCCTTCCCAGATTTTTGCCGACGCCGAAGTTCGAGTGGGTCGCATGCTTGCGATCCAAGCCGAAATCGCGCGCCTGCAGGAAATGGCTGACAGGTTCGAAGGCGAAACGCGATCGATCCTGGCCAAGATCGGCGGCCCCGAACTGGTTGACGCGCTCTTCAATGCCGTCGCCGATCGGGTCGCAGGCCATCCGCTCGTGACACTCGATGAGGTCGCGCCGCGCGCGCCGACACCGGCGCCGGTGGCGCGACCAGTCGCGGCTCCCCCTGGAGCGGCGGCAGCAGCTGCTCCCGTTGCAGCCGTGGAGCCTGCCCCGGTCATTCCCCGCCTGTCGCCGCAGATCCCGCGTGCGGTGGAAGCGCCGGCCTCGGAACAGATCGTCGATCTTGGAGACGACCGTCTCGACTATTTCGGCGTTCCGATTGCCAAGAACCATCTCGGGATGGCTCGCGAGATCGTCCAGGAGGCGAGGGACGCGGTCAAAGCTAATGACCGGACAGGGCTCGCCAAATACGCCCGCCGGTTCGGGCGCGTGGCCTGGAAGCGCCATCTCTATTTCGCGATCTGGCGCATCGAGTGCACAGGCTTCAACGAGGCCGAGCACTTCCCCGGCGACGCAACGGTCCCTGTCGGCGCCGAAACCGCCGCGGCTTCGCGTGAGCCAGCCAATTTCCCTGACCCGCCATTCGACGGTGAGCAGGCTGCAATCGTCAGCTATGCGCAGGCTGTTGGGACAAACGCTCCTGCGGAAGAGGTTCCTGAGGAGCCCGCGGCAGACGATGTCGGCCCAGCGGCCGTTGCCGAGATCGAGGCGGACACGCCCGAAGAGCAGGCGCTCACTGCTCAAGATGATGACACCGCGGCGGGTGAAGAGACTCAACAGGAGCTGACGGACGACGATCTACCTGTAGAGGAGGCCGATGCGTCCTTCGTCGAGCATCCGGTGGAGGTCGCTGATATCGGCGGGGACGCTCCCAGCGCTGACCAGAGAACTGAGGAAGCAGAAGTCGGGATCGGCAATGGAACTACGGTCGTTCCACTGGATCCTCCTCACGTTGCGATGGAGGTTCGAACCTCTTCGCCCGGCGAGCTGCGTCTCGGCGCGCCGCGCCTGCCGCCGGCTGCTCCGCCGATGGGACGTCCGCCACATACGGGGCCACGCCCAGCGCCGGCGCCCGTCCAGGCGCAGCTCGCCGATGACACGACATTTGGGGACCCCGACGGGGCTCCGGCCTTCGATCTCGCTCAGCAGCCGCCGCTCTTTGATGACGCGCTGCCTGACTTCCTGAAGACCCCCGCCGCCTCGCCGGCCGTTCCACCTCGCGCGGCGCCGCCCGGTGCCCCCCGCCGGTTCGCACCCGGGCTTTGATCCGTTAACCTGACTCTGCCAAAACGGTTGAAGGCCCGGGTGCGATAGGACGCTGCCGATATGGCTACGCAGGACGAAGTCGAAAGCCGCGAGGGGATGCTTGCCCGCATGATTGGTGAGCAGGCATCGAACGCCGTCCTGAACAGCCGGCGCATCGTCCCGAAACGTCATTGGACCGGCATCATCGACGAGGCGAGCAAACGCTTTCTGGACCCTAAGAGCCCAATCTCGGGAACGCAGGTCCGGCTATTTATGGAAGACGTGCTGAAGCGAGACGGCGTTCCGCTGCTTTCGCCCCGGGGGCTCTTCATCCTCTTCGTCGACAGCAGGATCAGGCGCCGCGACGCCCGCACTGGAGGGGCGGCCGCCGGACGCTAGACCGACGGCCCGGAGGGCTCCATAGCCTCCCGGCGCTCTCGATAGCGCGCGAAGGCCTCCTCGAGGCGACCTACCTTCTCGCGGTCGAACAGGTTCGGAATGATTTTCTCGATCGCCTCCTGACCGACCACCGCCGCGAGCTCGACGATCAACATTTGTTCGGGATCCGCATGCTCGATGGCGTGGGTCGCCTGAACAGCGATCCACTCATCGCTTTGCCCGTCGTTCAAGTTGAGGAATCCGCCGAAGCGATCCACCAGCGCTTGGATCAAGGCCGGGCCCGGTTCCGTAACCCCGATGTTGACATAAGTGAGCTCGCCGGGGACCAGGCTCGGCTCGTCCGTTTGAGACACGAAAAGTTTTCGCTGGACGCCCGCAGCGTCGCTGAAAGTCAGCCATCGCTCGCTAACGGTGATGCTGTTATCTTCAATCGCTTCGAAGCCAGAAAGGGCGGCACGGAGTTCCGTGGTCGAGAGCGAGCCCAGGAGATAGGCTTTGGCAGATACGGCCATGTGAGCTCCCCGACGGCGGTGCTTGAAATCGATGCGACGGCATCAATAGACAGGGCGAGCGGGAAAGTCACAACGGCTCGACGCCTACCACGATGCAGGGTTCACGGCATCTGTAACGGTGAATCTAGGCTTGCAGGCTCGCACTATTCAGGGGCGGCCGAGGCCATCACCGCAATCTCGCAGCGCGGGTTCGCTTAACCAGGCAGTCCCGAGCGAGTGCGATACAGCTCGATCGGAACAAATTTACCAATCGGCGACTCCCGCCGGGTAGGAATGGATAGGATTTGACGCGTCGAGACTGGTTCCCGAGCCAAATCTGTTAACAAGTCGTTAAGGCAGTCTTCCCTGGCGGCCGTTTCGATGGATTCGTGGGCCGGAGTACGGAGTTGCCCATGTTTTCGCAGCGCGAGTTCATTGACCTCATGGAGGCGAACCCCTTTTCGGTGGTCCGCCCGGATGGCGGTCTCATCGCTGTCGTGTCGATGGACGCGGTGAACGGCCTCTGTATCGTCGAGCGGCCCCACAAAGCCGAACTTGCCTACTCCGACCCTGCGCTCGCCTGCCACGCTCTGAACAAGGCTATCTGCGACCCCGAGATCTCAATGATCCGTCGTTCCAAGGCGGGTTGCGAGATCGAGTGCCGGGTGGAGAGCAACGACGGAGAGTGCCGCCGGCGCGTCCGGTTCTTTCGGATGGAAGACGGCAAGGAGTACTGGCTGGTGCTGGTGGATGATCCCGATCTCGAAGACAGCTTCGAGGCGACGGAGTACGTCTGCGAGGAAGGCCACATCACCGAAACGCGCGCAGTCAGCTTGAAGGTCCTGCATGAGCCTTGGCTGAGCCACCTCGTCGAGAGTGGCGTCGCAGCACAGAACCCTGCTTGGGGCTTGGAGACCGTCTACGAAGGCCGTCGGCGGCTGCGGCTCCTGACCCAGGAGCTATTCAGCAAGGCCGCCCTGACGACTGCATGAGGCTTCCTTGCCTGCATTCCCCGTGGGCGAGCAGCAACGGCTGCTTCCGACATGCATCGAACCGGCGCACAGTCCGTCCAACACAGGAGGGCTCGCCGTGGCGCTTTCAATCGACCGTGATGACTTCCCCTTGGCACAACCCGACTTCGTCTGGCCGAACGAGGGAAACCGTCACCCGCTCGCGCACGCTGGCGCGCGGCTCGTCCAGGAATTCGCCCGTGTCGGATGGGACGCTCCCGGCTTCAACGTGGAGCTGGCGATCCGAGGATCCGGGCGCAACCTGCACCGCCAAGTCCAGCGCATCAGCGGCGACCTGCCGGAAGGGCCTTTCGTTTTCACCTTCGGGATGCACGACGTCGATCGCGACGGCAAGGCGGTCGCTGCCGGTCTAAGCGAGATCGTAATCCCGCCGGGGATCGAGCTCGTCACCTATTCCGACAACAGCGGTCCGACCGCCGCGATCTATGTCGGCCGCAACTGGAAGGCCGATGCCAAGGCCTTCATCGAGGGCTTCAAAACCAACGCGAAGCTCAATGGCCAGCGCAAGTCATACCTCCGGTACGAAGCAAGCCATCTCCCGCGCTATCGCGGAATCCTGCTCCACACCAACGACCTGGGAAGGGAATATGATCCCGAGGGTGCTGAGCCGACGGCCCTTGCTCTCATCGAGATCGTGGCCAAGGTCGAAGCGGTGGTCGACCGGATCATTGCCCAGCTGATCAAGCTCCCTTCTGCTGAGCTCGGAGGCCCTGATGCGGGGCTTTCCAACCTCTTGCCCGTAACGGCGACGCCGGCGCCCCCTGATTTTCCGAAGCTCTACGCTTGGGTCAGGGATCACCGCCTTCATCACCTCCTTAGTGAACCTAAAGGACCTGAAGACGACTATGCGCTGCGGGGCGGAACGCGCCTTCTCAGGCTAGGTGATCGCCCGCGAGCCAAGGTAGACCCCATCGCTTACGAGGGCTTCATCTACGCTTCGGCTGATCCGCGGGCCCGCCGTGAACACCCTATGGATTCGTACGATCAAAGCCTGCCGGTCGAGATAAAGCTGAGCGACCTCACTGACGTCTATGTCGTTGACGCATCCCTCTATCGAGATGCTCGCTTGACCGCCTACGCCAGGGCTCTCGCCAGGGGCAAGGAAGAAATCACCGAACGAGACATCGTCGACGCCATGGGCGCCGTCGCCAAGTCGATGGTGCCCGTTACGGAATACACCGGCGGCTTCCTTGAGCCGATGCACCTCATTCGTCGACAGCTCACACGCGACGAAGTCCGGGTACTTCGTGGACCGATCGGCGTCCATGAGGGAGCTAACGCAACCCAGCTTGTCATGACGGACGAGGAGACGGGCACCGAAGTGCTCGTGCAGAGCGTGAAGCTGACGCCAGGATGCGCCTCCCATGACATCCGGGTAGAGCGCATTCTCCAGCTTGCGGAAGAGACGCTGGGACCGTCGATCGGCCAATTCCGAATCTAGGCTGCCCGAAAATAGAAACGCCGGCCTCCATCGAGAGGCCGGCGTTTCCATGATGAGATTGCTGTTGTCACAGATTCCGCGGGATCGAGGCGTTCGGCCCTTCCGCGCAAGGCCCATTGCCATAGCCCGTGATCCAGCAGCTGGAAGCGGCTGAGGTCGCGCCGCAGCGCCCAGGGCCGACACAGACCAGGTTGTAGTAGACGATGATGAAGCCGTTCGTGCCGCCGGTCTGGATGGCGTAGTACTGATATTGCCACCATCCCTTCGAGCGCCCGTCATTGATGATCACGCCCGGATTGTACGGCGCGTAGCCATTGCCCGGTGTCCAGGTGTGGTCATAGGTCTGGGCGAGTTGAATGCGTGCCTCTGACGACGTCTTCTCCGCGCCGCGCTCGCCGAGTTGATCCAGCCATTGGGATGCCTGCTCCACCGTCCGCACCGCACCAATCGATGCGGGGGAGAGGTCGGGGCTCGGGGCTGAATGCGAAGGGGCCGCCATCGCCAGCATAGCCAGCGTAGCGAAGGCCGCGATCTTGAGTGACAGCTTCTTCATGGTGTTCCCTGATCGACCTGCGCCGGAAAGGACTCGTCGGTCTATTCTACCTTGATGGGACCGGGATTTCGCGATCACGGGTAATAGCAATAGGTCATGGCCATCGCCTCCCACGCCTCGGCGTGGTCCGTGCCCGTAAGGTTGACGCGCCAGTAGGTCCCGAGGTCCGACGCCATGTATTGGCGCCGCACGATCGTCGTGGCCGGCGAGGTCGAGACGCCGTCATCCGTCACCGTGATGTTCAGGTTCGCCTGGAAGGCCCAGGAATCCGCGCGCGGGTGGAGGATGATCTTCGCCTCACCGCCATTGCCGCACAGGGGCTTGTAGACGTTGGGAGCGCCGCTGCTCGCCGCGTAGCCCTCCTGGAGCACGTAGCGCGGTAGAAGGTCCCCGAGACGGTACTGGTTGTTGGTGCCGTTGCCGCCGAAGACCGCCGACTTGTTGTAGGTCCCGCTGACCCGCGTATCGAGCGAGAAGCTCTGGGTCCGCAACGTGTTCAGGTTGGTGAGGCCGGCAGGCTGCATGTAGTAGGTGTTGTTGGTCCGATCGTAATAGATCGGCGCGTAGACACCGTTCCCGAAATTGCCGGTTCCAACCGCGGTAATGTTCCCACCGGCAGCAACCTCGCCATTCACATGAATGTTGGGCCCGATCTCGACAGTGCCTGAGGTGCCGACGCAACCGGCCGCGGTTGCCCCGCCAGCGCAAACCGCGGGCGCATTCGTGATGGCATTGCCGCCCATCGCGAGTGCGACTCGCATGGTGTTCTGCTCGGGATCTCCGACATCGATACGAGCAAGATAGGGGCTGTTCAGCGTCGAGTCGTTGACGCCGACAACCGACATGACGTGACCAGGCTGCGGAGAAACCGAGCCTGCGGTCCAGTTGGAGGCCTGCGCCCGCCAGCCGCCGCGGGTCCCGACGATATCGTTGGTCGTGAACCCTGCGACCGGGACCTGCATGATGAAGCCGCCCTGGGCGCCGGCCAGCGTCGCGACGGTGCCGATCGAGCGATCAGGGATGGCCGCGCCCCCCTGGCTGACGATCATTCCTTCGATGCGTGCCTTCTGGTTCGGCAACACAGGGTCGATTTTGCGGACCACAAGCGCGTGCGAGTGCCCGTAGGGATTGTTATCGATGAAGTCCCGGTAGAGCATGCCGGCGCCCTGCACGCTCGGCAGCGTCGCAGTCGGACCGTTGGGCGGCAGAGATGCTGCGTTCGTTCGCCCGATGGGGATCACGAGCGGCTGGTCGGCCATGACGGTGGGATGCTGCAGGAGCTGAGGCGCATAGGCATCGATGTACTGCTGCGACGCCTTCGTGATTTCGCGCAGGCGTTCCGCCGCGCCACGGGCGCGAACGCTCTCGCCGGTCTGCGCGACGAGCTGAGCGAGCCCGCCAATGACGAGCACCAGGATGCCCAGCGCGGCTGACACTTCGAGCAGGGTAAGACCGCGGCGCCGGCGGGCCTTGGTGGTCCCCGGATTCTTGATCATGACGACCTCACTGCGGATCGATCAAAGGATTGACCTGATGATCCAGGATAAATGCGATGGATTCAATGGCCGCGATCTAGAATCCGCAGCTGACTCCACCCTGCGTCTTTGAAACCAGCGTCGGCGTTCCATCACTCACGCCTGGAAAGCCGGGCACCGGGACGACGATGCTGCCGATTCCTGGTGTAGCTGGAGCTCCGGTGCCGGTCTGCGCATAGCCCCGGACGACGACGGCGCTGCCGGCTGCATCCCAACGACCGATGCCGCATCGGTAGATAGGCTTCAGAGCCGTGAAGATCTGGCCCTGAATATGCCCATAGGTGTATCGCGCCAGCTGAGGATCGCTGTTGATGTCGGCGTAAGCGGTGACGATGAAGTCGCCCGTGTAATATGACCGCAACCGAGGCAGGGCTTCGCCGATACGCGCCACAAACGGAGGGTTGCCGCGGAAGGTCGTCGGAAGGGTATCGGCGGTATCGATCCAGCCGACCACGCAGGGGCCGCTCGTGCTGCAGCGCTGGACGGCCGCAGCGTGTTGGATCACGAGCTGGCGCGCCATTGCCTGGCCTTCGTCGAGACGCATAAGCGCCTGATCCTCACGAGTGGTCCCGTAGAAGGCCGCGATGAAGAGCAGGAAGAGAAGAACGATGAACAGGATCATGGGCGCTCGCACCGATCAGATCGGCAGCTCTCCCTTCGCCATGCGGTTGCGTTGCGCCTCGATATCGGTCCCGAGCATGCCGATGTCGCCGGTCCGGATCTTCTGGCGAAGACCGCGCTCCTTCCCGAAGAACAGGGACTGGACGAGTAGTCGCCGTTGAACCCGGCCGTCCGAGGCGCGGATCTTGCGCATCTCCTGGTGGAGAACCGCCGCGACACCGTCAGCCAGCATGTCGCGAGCCATGTTCAGATCGACGCGCGACGCGACGTAATTGATCATCCGAAGCAGCGCTTCCTCGATCGAACCGCCATGGATTGTTGCCAGGACGACGTGACCGGAAAGCGCGGCGTTCAGCACCTCCTGCGCGCTCGAAGGATCGCGGACCTCTCCAAGCATGATGTAGCGGGGCTGTTGCCGCAGGGCCTGGCGCACGAGGGGCGCAAAATCGCCGTCCTTGACCTTGACCTGGTAGCAGACGCCGAACTGGCCGTGCTTACCCTCCAGCATCAGTTCCGGCGGGTCCTCGATCGTGATCGCGATCTCGCCGTAGTTGATCAGATACTCCTGCAGCAGCGAAGACGCCGTCGTGGTTTTGCCCTGTCCCGTCGTGCCGGCGATCAGGATCAGCCCGAAGCCGCGCGGGCGGCCGCCGATGCCGGGATTGCCGATCGGAGCAAGCGCGCGCACGACCTCGACCGGGAGCCCGAGTGGCTTGAGCCGCGGGATCGGGAACATCGAGCGGCGAATGTGATAGCTCGCGCCATGCTCGATCTGGATCTTGGTAATGCGGTAGCGGACATTGTCGTGGTCGAGAACGAATTCGTTCTCGCGCTGACCCATGGCGCAGACGCGGCGATGGACGTCGTCGAGATCCGCGACGGCGTTCTTCGGAACCATATAAAGCGGCTCCGAAACATCGGTCATGCCGCGCATGTAAACCTCGCCCGCCTCCGACATGTAGATGTCGGTGAAGTCGAGGTCACACAGGCGGTCGGGACGGTCGGGGGAGTTGACGATCGCTGTCATCAGAACGTCGACGTGATCTGGGACTGCAGGGAGAAGATGCCGCCGACAATCATGCCGAACGCGGCCGCAAGCAGGCCGATGCAGACGTTGCGCATGACGGCGGAGCTCCGCTCGATCCGCGTAACGGTCTCCTCAAGGTTTTCGCGGCCGATCGTCGTCAGCGCCTCATCGAACTTGTCGAGCGAGGCGTAGGTGCGCAGGTCGAGCACGACTTCCCGGTCGGGGAACTCCATGCGGCTGCGATAAAGCGCGTCACCGATATTGGTGCCGTCGTTCATAATCGCGAGAGCTTTGGTGAGCCGTTCCTTCATCCAGGGGGAGGTGCCGCGGATCATGATCCTGAGAGCCTCCGTCGTCTTGATGCCAGACTTCACCATCGTGGCGAAGGACAGCAGGAAACCGGAGCCTCGAACCAGGCGATAGAGCGCGTACGGCGGGAAACGGTCGGCATAGACCCGCGCGCGCCCGGTCCACCGCGGCATGGACCACAAGATCACGAGGGTCAGCACGACGAGTCCGACCAGCGATGGGATCAGGCCAACCTCAACGAAGTCGGCGATATAGGCCAGCATCGCGCCTGAACCCGTCCACCGCTCCCGCGGCACGATCGTGCTGAACGAGGGGATGACGTTGGTCCCCACGATCACCAGCAGTGTGATCAGCGCGCAGAAGATCACGAAAGGGTAGGAGATGCCGATGATCAGCGCGGTGCGAATGCGCTTCTGTCCGATGTGGATGAAGATCGCGTCGTCGAGCGCCTCGGGGAGCGAGCCGGCCTTTTCACCGGCACGGATGATGGTCCGGTCGCTCTCCGGCACCCAGCCTTCCATGGCATCACCGATCGACTTGCCGTTCTCGACACGCCGACGCCAGGCGTCGAGCGCGATCGCCGCCGGCTTCTTGGGCTTCTTGCCCTCGTTGCTCTCGTGTCGCCACATCGTCTTCAGCGACTCCGTCATCGTGACGCGGTTGCGCTGTAGCCTTGCGAGCTTGCGATAAATCCTGAGGCGATCCTTGCCCCCGAACTGAAACCGGATGAAGGCTTCTTCGAGGTTCCGAAAACTGGTCATTCAGAGTCTCACGAAGCGAGAAGGAGATGTTCTTGCGCGATGAAGTGCTGGATCCGATCGGGCTCGGCGCTCTGGATGACACCGACCTTGTAGCGAACCTCGTTCGCATCGACCTCGCCGGCCGCGACCTTCATCAGGGCGTGCTCCAGCATGGTCATGCCATCGAGGTTCTCGATCCAGTACTGGTGAGCCAGGACCTTCTCCCCGCGGGAGATGAACTCCATGAACTTCTCATCGGGGATGATCGTCTCGGCCACGACCGACCGACCCGCATAGCCGGACCGGCACTGACTGCAGCCGTCCGGGTTGGCGAAGCGCAGCCGATTATCGACCACCTCCGCCGTGAAGATGCGACCGAGAAGCTCGACTTCGGCTTCCGTGGTGATCTTCCGATCGAGCGCCTCTCGCGTCCGTAGACCGCAGTGCGGGCACACACGCCGAACCAGGCGCTGGCCGATCAGGCCCGTCACCAGAGACGCGTCGGACAGCTTGTACTCTTCGACCTTTAGGTCGCGCAGACGATCGAGCACGGACAAGCCGTTGTTCGCGTGGAGCGAGGCCCAGACCTGGTGACCGGTCATCGCCGCCTGGAACGCGAGCGAAGCCGAAGCCGCGTCGCGAATTTCGCCGATCATGAGGATGTCCGGGTCGGAGCGCAGGGCGCCGGTAATCGCGAGGCGGAAGGCCTCGTTGCGATCGTCGGCCGACGTCGCATTGGTCACAGGAAGCTGGATCGCGCCACGGATTTCGTATTCCGGCGGATCCTCGACCGTGAGCACGTTCACCTCGCCATGCTTCTCCCGGATCGTCGACTGGAGCGAGGTCTGCAGTGTGGTGGACTTGCCCGAGCCGGTCGGGCCCGAGATGATGTTGATCCCATAGGGGCGCGAGCGCATCTCCCGGATCTGCCGGACATGATGCTCGGCGTAACCGAGCACGTCGACATCGCCAGCCGACTTGCGTCGATCCGCGTAAAGCAACCGCATCACGCAGTGGCGGCCACCGTCGGGCAGGGGGTTGTAGCGCAGGCGGATGGCCTGGACGCCTTCCGGCAGCGTGGTCTTCAGCGAGGTGATACGGGCGTCCTGGCCGTCGTACTGCTTGTAAGTCGCGTCCGATGCGTCGGCCATGTGGAAGGCGGCCATGAGCATTTCCTGCGCGATGCCTGAGGGCAGCTCGCGCAGCTTCGTCATGACGCCGTCCGACCGAACACGGATGTTCGCTTCGTGGCGACCCACATCGACGTGGATGTCAGAGCAATTGGCCTGGGCCGCGGTCCTGATCAGGTCGAGAACCACACGCTGCATCGCCTGGATATCGACCTGCGAGCTCACATAGCCGACACGCTTGTGATAGGTCTCGTAGACCGACCGGATGACCTCCATCGGCACAAGCAGAATATGCTTGATCTTGTAGCCTTCCCGGTCGAGCAGCGCCCGAGCCGACGACGCAGGCGATGAACCCTTGGCGGATTCCGCGATGAGCAGCGTCCCGTCCGACAGGGCCGCGCAGATCTGGATCTGACGCTCGGTGAGCTTGAATTGGCCCTCGGCGCCCGTCACGACGTCGCCGCTGAACTTCTGCAGCTCCTCGACTTCCTTGTCGCTGGCCGCGCGCGCGGGCAGACCGCTCAAAGTCACCGGGCTCGGAAGGTTGGATCCCGACTTGACGGCCGGAGCCCCAGTCCCGGGCCGGCGAGCAATGCCAGGCGCCCGGATCGGTGTCACATCCGCATCGTCTTCACCAAAGGCAGGCGCGACCGGCTTCGCGACGACAGGCGCAGCCGCAGCCGCCGGCCTGTTCGCCGGCCGGCTGTTGGCCTTGCCGGAGGCGCGCTTCGCCGGAGCCTTCGGGCTACCGCCCAGACCCAGGAAGGATGCGATCTTGTCGGCTAGCGCGCCCATGAAAATCCGGCCTTGTCAGCGACCCATCGGAGAGGCGAAGCCGTTTCCGACGAGCGGGGGAGCTGCCTGAGGAGTGAGGGGGAAGCTGGTACCCCAGCCGAGAACGGAACGGCCCGTCGGGCGCTGGATTTCGACACCCGACAGCGAGACCTTCACGATCCGGCCTTCAGGAAGGGTCTGACCCTCGCGGACGGTCACCTGGCCGCTGCCGGGGATCAGCAGCGTCGCGGTACGACCGCGGACCTCGACGACGACCGGCTCGGGATTGATGATCTGCGCGGGCGCCCCGCCCATGGCGGGATTGAGCTGGCCCGGAAGCCCCGGAACCTGCGGCGGGGCAGCAGCCTTCGCGGCCGCCTCCTTCGCCTTCTTCTCCTCCTCGCGCCATTCCTTGACCGAGGCGTTGTTGTAGAGCGTACCCCACAGCTTCACCGCGAGCTCGGCTTCCTTCACCTGCGCTTCGAGGAGGCTGATGTTCCGCTGAATGCCGGTGAGCGCTTCGAGATCGGAGGCGCTGGCAATCGGCGCAGTGCCGAGGGGCCCCTGGCCGGGCGCAACCTGCGCATTGGGCGCGCCATCACGCGCCGTCAGGCCCTGCAGACGCTCGCGCGCGTCATTCTGCATGCGCTCGGCATAGTCGGTCGCGCCGCGCAGGTTCATGCGCTTGGCAGGATCTTCCGCGCCGGCCTGGGGAGGCTGAACGTTGAAGCCGCCATCCGGCTGCGGAACGATCGGTGCCGGCGCACCGGGCACCTTGGCATCCGCTTCGGCGAGCGGGACCAGGCCGATGGGGGCCTGACCCGGGCCTGGCGAAACCACGATGGGGGCGCTGGGCATGCCGCCGGAGGGCAGGGGCGGCAGGGACTGCTGGGCGACCGCCGGGAGGGCGACAGAACCCAGCAGGGCGAAGGTGATCAGCGAACGCTTAAGCACGGCGGGGCTCCTTACTGCTTCGGCCGATTGGCGGCGACCTTGCCTGCCGGAAGCGGTTTCTGTTCATGGATTGCGCCTTCGACCACGTAGCGAAGACGCCCGAGGTCGAGGGTGATCGAATCGATGGTCAATCCATCAACCTTTCCAAGGATCGTGGAAAAGCGAGAAGGATCGTAGGGGGTCTCGAACCGGAACTTGATGGATTCGAAGAACTCGTTGCGATCGCCGTTCGACCAGCGGATCTGGGTGAACGTCTCCTCCAGCCAGGACTGAAGATAGCGACGCGCATCCGCGAGGCGCGGCGCATCGAGAGCGGGCTTCGAGGTTTCGAGCTGGCCTTCCATCGTCCAGCTCACGTCGACACCGTTATCGCCCGTGGGGGATGCGCTGGCCGCCTTCATGCCGGCGCGGTCGAGAGCCCAACGAACCCAGTTGATGGTGCCGCCGCCGCTGCCCAGGGCCGCCTGTCGCTCGATCGACAGCAGGACCGAGTTGCCGGTTCCGACGCAGCTGATCGACTTCGGCTTCCACCCCGGGATGGAGAGGACGGCCTTCTTCATCGAGACCGAGCAAGCCGGGACGTACGTGGCGGCTGTGAAGCGGCCTTCCCACGGCATCGGCGGGACCTGGACTTCCTCGACCTTGTTTCGGCCGGGAAGGTTCGCCTTCGCCTGTTCCTCGAGGCGGCGAAGCTGCTCCTGGTAGGCGAAGTCGTCCTGGATCTTCATGTAGATCAGGCCGCCGGCGATCAGCAGAGCGCCGGCACCGATCACGAGGATCCATTTCAGGGCCGAGCCGACCTTGCTCGTGTCCTGAAGCGTCGGCGGACGCGAGCCGGTCAGGAAGGAGCTGATCTCGACGTCCTGCGCGCCCTCGAAGCTGAGAGAGGCAGGCGAGAACGTTTCGCCCCACTCGGAATGACCGAGGAGCTCTTCGAACTTGCCCTTGGCATCGAGCTCGTCGCCATAGACTTGGTCGGTCTCGGAGAGGATCTCGCCGTCGCGAACTGCGAGCAGATAGTAGCCGCCATCGACCTCGAAGAGACCGAGCCAGCTTCCCTGGCGAGAATCCGCCATGTGAGCGGCAAGAGAAGCTTGCCCCTTGGAGTGGCCAAGGGCCCGCGACCCGAGACCGTACTGAGCAACGCCAGCGCGGACGCAGAACAGGTCCTGGTCCTCCAGCCGTGCGGCATGCGCGCGCGCGGCCTCGGCGACCTTCTGGACGTCGTCGGCTTCGTTCCAGAGCAGGCCAACCGCATAGGTGCGGCCGGCAAGCTTCAGAACATGGACCTGATCTTCACTGGCCATGCTTCGTCATCCCCATGCCCGATCCCAAACTCAGCGGTTGACCACCGGCTGCGCAGGGACCGTGGCGAGGTTGGAGGCTGCGCCCACTTCAAGAATCGTGGGCGTGATCGCGATCACGAGAATCTCGCGGTTGAGCGTCTTCACCGACTGACCGCCGAGCGGCCACAGCGCCGAATGGCCGGTGCCGCTGTTCTGCGACGACGACCGCACCTGCTCGAAGCCTGCGAGCACGAGGGTCGCATTGTTCGGCAGCATGGCCTGCTGGATGAAGTTGCGCTGGTTCACGTTCGGCAGCTGGATCGTGCTGCCGTTCGACGAGAACGTCTCGAAGCCGTTCTGGCTGCCGACGAGTTCGCTGATGTTCATCGCGTACTGCATCAGAATGGTGCCGTCCTTCTGGATCTTCGGCACGAGATGGAGATTGAAGCCGGTCGTCACCGAGCCAGGCGTCAGCGCGGTCGAGGCGCCCGAGCCCGAGCCCGAGGACTGCGTGACAGCGACCTGGGCGAGATAGCCGCGGGTGTTCGACACCTGGAACGGCACAGGCTGGCCGTTGATGGTGGTCACCGAGGCCGAGGTCACGACGGAGACGTCACCACGGGTGGACAGCGCCTGAACGAGGCCGGAGCCCTGGGTATTCAGGGAAGGATCCAGAATCGCCCAACCGAGGCCCTGGTTCTGCCCGGCGCCAGGCACGGGGACCTGACCGATCGCGGTAACCGGAGCCGGCAGAGAGCCAGTCGTGGCGAAGCGGAGACCGTACTTGCCCGCGTTCTGGAACAGCAGGTTGATGTCGGCTCCGTAGTTGTCGCCATCCTTCAGCTGAACCGAGTAGACCTTCACGCTCATCGCAACCTGGCGCGAAAGCACCTGATTGACGCTACGCAGATAGTCGGTGACGCGCTTCATGGTCGACGGGGTCGCCACCACGGTAACGGTGCCCTGGCCAGAGGCGACCTGGATCTGGCCGTCGCCTCCAACCATCGCCGTCAGGTTCTCGCTGATCTCCTTCCAGACCTCGAAGGAGGACGTCGTCTCGGCGGACTGATCCGTGCCACCGGTGGACGTCGTGCCGACGCCCTGGCCGCTGCCGCCGCCAGAAACCTGGCTGCCGGCCTTCATGTTGAAGGCGAGCTTGGTGGCGATCGGCAGACCCGGGACCTCGAAGACGCGAGTCATGTAGCGGCTGAAGACGATCCGTCCCGCCTTGTATTCCCAGTTGACGTTGAAGTTCGTCGCAATGAGATCGAGCAGACCGCTCAGACGTCCGGTGTAGGAGAGGCGCATGCGGCCGCTGACGCCGAGATCGCCCGACGGGGATTCCAGCGCCGCGAACTGAAGAGCCGGGGCACCCGAGCCAGCGATTGCTGCGGTGGCCGCGCCAAGGGAATCGCGCGGAGCAGCCGACACGCCGGCGCCGATCGCCGGCGCTGCGGAGACACCGCCACCACCACCGCCGCGAGGACCGACCGACGCGACAGCGACCGGAATACCGGTCTGCTCGGTCACGATGGCAGCGACCTCCTGGAAGGAGACGAGACGAGCCTTGCCGAGGGTGACGCTCCCGCTCTCCCACTTGCCCGGGAGAGGATCGCCATGATCGTTCAGCTTGGCAGTAGCGCCGACATAGACCTGGTCGGTGGACCGAACAGCCGAAACATCCCGAGCCGCCATCGGCTGGGGCGCAACGGCGTTCAGGCGCTCGGCCGTGTCACGCGCATTCTTGGTCTGAACAGCGGTCTCAGTCGAGGCGCAGCCTGCCAGAGCGGTCGAGAAGCTCAACGCCAGGAGGAGCGAGCGGGAAAAGATGTTGGGACGCATCGGATGCTCCGTGTGGCGTTTCACTGGCCAGCCGCGTCGGCCAGCTCATTGCCGACCACGAGCGTCTTGTTGCCGGCGAAGAAGGTTGCGGTGACCTGGGGACGGACATGGGCCATGGAGCGCAACAGCTCGTGCGCTGCTTCATGGAACGTGCCCTTGAACTGGGCACTGGAGTTCAGCGCGTAGCTGTATTCGCTGTTCCAGACGAGCTTCCACCCGGAACGGCCGGACCAATCCTCAAGGACCGCCCGCAGATTCTGACCCTCGCGCACAACGAAGGAGGCAGCGACAGGCGCCGGACCCGAGGACTTGCTCTCGTATTTCTTCCATCCGTCTCGCTCGGGCCCCCGATCGGGCTTCGCCGACACGATGACGAAGCCGGACGAAGAGACTGTCTCGACCGACTCGCGCTCGATGATCGTCTCGGTCACGCGAGCGTGGCGCGGAGCGCGGCGCTCGACATGACGTTCCGTCTGACGGGCCGAGGCCGCGCGACGAACGCGCTTCGGCTCCTCGGAAGGCTCCGCGGCCTCAGTGGCAGGCGTCGCAACCGGCTTGGCCGATTTGACGATCCGAACCGTCTCGCCCGAGATGACAGCGGCGTAGCCAGCCGAACGAGCCGCAGCGGCCAGCGACTGGCGCCAGCCGCCTCCGCTCCAGGTAGCTTTTGCTCCGGCGTCGACGCCGTCCGCGATCTCGACCTTGAACCCCTCCGGCACAATCTGGCGCGCGGCAGCGCCGATCGGGATGTCTTTCCCGAAGCCGGCTTCCTGCGCGACAGCAGGGATGGAAAGGACTGCAAACCCGGCGAGGAGCGCCAGCCGCAGGGTTCGCTTCGAAGGATGCATTACGGAATCCCCAAGGACACAAATCTAACGGTTCTTGCAGGATTGTCAGAGACGCCACAGGATCGGTCAAGGCGATCCTTCAAACTTTCGCAAGAACTACCCGTGCAGTCCTTGAATTTCCGGGGATGAGGTCCAGGCGCAAGGCTTCAAGCCCCAAACAGGCCTGAACGAGCCATTCTGGATGGCGCCCATCGTGGAACCAGTCACCGGCTCTTTGCCGCGGATAGCCCATTTCCTTGGCGAAGCGGCCGTATCCGTCGATTCCATTCCTTGCGAGCCAGGAATCAAACCAAGGTCGAGTCGGCTCAGCAAAGTTGACACGCTCGCCAAGTCCGGCGCCGCGCCAGGCCTCGTAGCCAAAAGCGCAGGCGACGACGCGAGGAGGGACTTCGCCCGCAGGATCACGCCTCCAGTTCGCCAGCGTCGGAAGAGAGACATGAAGGATTGCCGATGCGAGGTCTGGAGAATCGATTTCCATCTCCTCGCACCAACTGAACAGGTCAGACCTCGCCCAGCGAGGCAGCTCAGCCCTGGCGGCCCTGAGGATTTGACTGCTGGTCATGGTCAGGTGGCGAGCGGAGCTCGCGCTGCGGCATCGGCTGTCCAAGCCCCATAACAGACGCGCGCTCGGACATTGCGGCCGAGAAGATCGACCACAATTGCTCCGCAGGCACCCCACGCCAAAGGTTGGGGTCGCGCATGTTAAGCTTGTTCTTCATCCCTGCTCGCTAATTCGTCCAGGCTCGAACGATAGCGGCAGGGCAGGAAAGTCAGAAACGGCATCATTGCCGGATTTCGGTCATCGACGAAGGATGCACGGGCCGGCCCCAAAGATGGTCGGTGTACAGGCTCCTGAGGTTCTTCCAGCGCTCTCTGGCCCGTGATCCCTCGGGGGTCTCACTATTCATGACGCTGCGGCTCACGACACCGAGAATGGCTCGGACCGCCGCTGTCGGGAAATTATCTGGGTTCCCGGCTTCAAGCTGACGCAGGCTGTTGCGCATCTGAGCCTCCGGAACGAGCGAATCGAGACAATTCGACAGGAAGGTCCGGAAGCGCGGATCACGCCCCAGGATGCTGGCTTGAGCCGTCGGCAGCATCTGATCGAACGGGACCTTCCGACGCACCGCCGACGGAGGAACCTGCTTCTCGTTGTCAGCGATGGCGATGGCATTCAGGACCAGTGGTTCACCGGTTCGGACGCCGATCGTCAACCCGAAGAACGGATGCCGTCCGGTCACGCCGTCAGGGCCATCGTCAAGCTCGAACCGCACCATCATGCCGGTGCGATCATTTTCGGACCAGCGCAGCACCACCGCCTCGCCCTCGTAGATGACATGGCCGTACAGCCCATCGTCGAAGGGCGGGAAGGTCACCATCAGCGCGACCCGCTGCCCGGCCTCCTTGCCCGTCCGGACAATCCTGAAGGGATGAGCGCCATCTGCCCCCGGCAACTGCACCACAAGGTCGACCGTCATGCCTTGGCGGGCGCCCTGCTTCCAATCAAGCAGACGGCACGGGCCAAGGTAGAGAGAAGGGGTCTGTTGGTCGCTCACTGATCGGCCTGTTCCGGAATCGTTCACGGAAGAAACACTCTGGCGGGTGCCGGCCAGGATCAACCCTCGCCTCAACCAGGTGGTGGATAGCGAGAAGGACTCACCATCGGCGCTCAACACCGATGGGCCATGGAATCTCCATTGGTGCTCAACACCGATGAGATGAAGGCAAACGGAAGGAAGAGTCCGATGATGGGCTTCATGGTGGTTGAGCTCCGAGTCTGATGGCGACCGGAAGACCAAATACCGTCGAAATTACAGCTAGATACCGCAAGGAGTCACCATCGGTGCTGAACACCGATGGTGATAGGACTCATCATTGGTGCTCAACACCGATGATCGGAGTTGTTGAATGCTGACGGCTGGACTCACCATCGGTGCTAAGCGCCGATGGTCTAACCCATCGAGTCCGATGATTACCATTGATGGGCCGAACTCCGATGGTCAGGCCATCGATGGCTGCAAGGCGCGCGTCGTGACGGTATCGTCGATAGCGCTGACGATCGCGCTGAGGACCTCCGGGCCTAGCACAGCCGATATCTCGTCTCCGACGAGCGAAATCTGTTCGTAGCACCAGAGCCAACGCGAGGCCGCCGGATCCTCCGGAGCGGTCTTCATACGGGCGAGCCAGGCTTCGGGGGTGGGATTGGCCTGCAGTTCTGTGAGATCAGCGGCGAGAAACCCAAGCAGGTCGATATCCTGAGGGGGCGCAGCTCCGAACAGCTCAAGATCGAAGGAGGCCGTGAAGGTTGTCACGAGCTGCTCGCGGCACAGCAGCGAGGCCTCCCAATGCACTTGATGTTGGGAGAAGGACGCCGGCATTGCCGGATTGGTCTGCGCGATCGCGACCGAGAAGCCGAGCTTGTGCTCGGCCAGGAGGTCGGAAAGGCGGGTTTGAACGGGTGCCTGCTGCATTCTGATCGCGAATCCTTCGTGATCAGACCAGCCTAGTTTCAGCCGTTGAAAGTCGGAATCCTGCGAAAGCTCTGGGCTACGAGATGGAAGCCATAATCGACCACAAGATCGCGCGGAACGGCCCGCTTTCGCGTGGCGAGTGGCGCTAGCCAGGCGCGGAAGACCTCGACCTCGGCCGCGCCAAGGTTGTGGTAGTTGTCCGGCAACGCGTTGACGAAGCCTCGCGAGTCCGCGACCACAGAAAACAGGTCAGCTTCCGAGGTCAGGTTGAACTCAGGGCCAGTCAAATCTGCGAGTGCCTCGGCCGGCGTGGTGCGGACGAACTGCGTGAATTCCGTGTAGGGGAGACCGGTGTCCGGCGCGAGCGTGAGCTCGCCCTTCAGAAGCTTTTCCAGGAACAGCTGCTCGGCGGCAACCAGCAAGTCCGCATCCCAACCGACCTCGATCGCGACCGAAATCACGCCAATCATGCGGGAGATCGGGTTTCGGCGACAGGCTGCGACCGCGCGTTCAGCGACGATCACGCGCCGCTCTTGCTTCTCCATCTGCCGCACCTTCTCTGCGAGGTGCATCATCTGGGTACCGTTCATCGTGTTCAAGCGCTCGGCCGTCTGGAAACGGTATGTACGCAGCCACAGCGGAACGAAGCGCGCGCCGATATTCGGATCCATCCTGATCTGACCAGGCGGGAAATCATGCTCGATTGCCGTTGCATAAGCCGGATCCTGTGCCGCGATCTCCCGCGCTTCTGCCAGCCTCAGGCACTCGCGTGACGGATCCTTGGCGGCAGCGACGAGAAACAGGTTGGCAAGGAAGGCGTCTCGGTCGTCTGGCGAAAGCCGCGTCCGTTGCGCCCAGGCAATTTCCTGGTGCCAGACGACATTGATCATCAAGTTGACCGACTCGATGTTCCACCGGCGTTTCATCTTGTCGTAGGTGCGATACGAGACCGCGAAGGGGTCGCGAACGCGCTGGGCCAGCCACGCTCGGTAGCTTCCATCGGGATCCTGGGCGGCCGAGGCCCGGCGAGACGCATCGCAGACGACGTCGTTGAACCACTCCATATGGAGATCTGGCTCGGACATGCCGGTGATGCCATTGGTCTGGACGAATTCGACAGAGAACGCTCGCGTCTCAGCCTTCAGCCGCAAGCGTTCGCGCTGTTCGAGGAGGAAATTGGCGAGCACTTCCGGTGCGTGGAAGGTGGCTTCGGACTGGATCGTTTCAACCGACATGGAGACCTCAGTCGTTAGGAACCATCGAGACGAACAGCGCCTCGATGTCGACGCCAGTGAAGCGGTCATCGTCGCGCTTCTTCACCCGCAAGCCGAGCCAGGACAGAAACATCTCGTCGGGGTTCAGCATGCGTTGCTTGCCTTTGAATTCACGCTGCCAGGTCGTGAATTCGTCCTCGGCGTTTCCTTCGGCGCCGAGCATGCGCTTGGCCTCTTCCATGGTGTCGGAACGCAGAACGAGCGGCTCGTTCAACTCCGCATCGGCAGCGCCCGAGAACATATCGATGGTTTCATGGTCGCGAGGCCCGCGCTTGCGGATCGATGTCGTGGCCGCAGCGAGGTTGGCCGCGTCACTGATCGAGGCCGCGCTCTTCGGTACCGCGCTGAACTTGACCCCCACGACCTTCCCACCACGGCCGCCGCGGACATAGTCCACCTCAAGGCCGAACTCGGCGAATTCGTTGATCTCCTTCACGGCCGGGTCGATCACCCGCTCCCGCACGCGGTCGATCCGTCCGGCATAGCCGCCGCCGAGCTCCAGGAAGCTGTGAAATTCATCCACGGTGAAGGTCTTCGATGGCGTGAAGCGTCCAAAAACCATCCGCATCACCTCATAGAGCTTCAAGGCATGCAGTGACCGGAACTTGCCGACATTCATCCAGGAGAGGAGGGAATAGACCTTCGGGTTTGAGATATAGTCGAGCAGCAGCGGGTCGAAGGCGTAATCGAGGAATCCACCTTCCATGCTGCAGAGATCGAACGAGAGATGATGACACCGCAGCGTGTGATTTTGACCGGTCACATCGTCCCGGTAATCGACGGCGATCTTCTGGCGCCACAGCCTTTCGAGGGATTCCTTCAGCCGCTCGTTCGAGGCGTCCTGCCCCATCCCCATCAGTCGGCGCAGCTCTTCGACGCTGATCCGGTGAACCGACTGAACCTTCAGGTTGCGGTATGCATGGGCGAGAAGGAGATTGAACACCTTCCGATCCAGGAGAGTGAAATCCTCGCCTTCGGTCCTTGCGAAGATGACCTGCTCGGCCTTTTTGAACTCACGCGGCAGGCTCTGACGGGTCATCTCGGGTCGCATTCCTTTATCCCCACAAGGAGAGGTGTTTCTCCCAACATAAGTCCCAACAAAGGATTGTCAAACCTGTTGGGACTTTCTCCATGGATTGTTGTGAATAATCCATTGGCGCGCGAGTCCGATGAGATCGAATCGATGCCCAGCTCATGGGAGATTCAAGAATTGCAATTATCCACTCCATGTTGGGAGTTTGCCGGTCAATTGTTGGGACTTTCGAAATCGCGGGCGGAAAAAGCACAATAAAAACAGCAAGATGCTGATTCGAGAGGAACCCTGAATATATAAGAAGAACCAAGGCTGTTTCGGCGGGTGAAGGATCGAACTCGGAAGCGGCTGAGAATCGAGAATCAATCCTTGTTGGGAGTTTCAGGGAAGCGGTCGGAAATGGCCCCCCTTCGCGGACCATAGCCAAGAGCAGACCAGGCCCGCACCCGCGAATCGAGTCGTCCTCAGCCGGCTCACTCCGAAACTCACAACAGAAAAGGGGCCAGGCGAACCCGACCCCTTCCACAATCCCGAATGTCGAGGCGCCTATCCGCCTGCGCGAAGAGACCACGGCGGAGTGAACCTTCCCACCCACATCCCGGCCCTTGCCGCCCTCGCTGAAGCCTGTTCCGCAAGATAGACGGGGGCCACCGCCTTGGGCACCATAGCAAGGCCCTCCAGGACCAGCTGACGGCCGATATCGGTTGTCCCAACACGACAGGTAGCGGCGACGCCGCCAACGGCCTGCTGAGCGCCAACGCAGACGACCTGGTTACTCCCAACAAGGGAGACGAGCCGATCGAGCGCTCGCTGGCCGCAGTTCCAGGCAAGCCCCTTCGGATCGTGGCAAAGCTGACCGAGCTCAGGAGCATCTGCGCCATGAAGCACAACCACGTCAGGGCCAATCACCAACGTGTTGCCGTCGATCACCTTCGCCGGACCGGCAATGCGAGCGCCACGGACTTCACGCTTCTCCTGGCTGCCATTGGTCGACGGGGCAGAAGAAAGGGATGGGGCGGACTGGACTTTGGGCGCTGAAGAATCGGACCTGGCGCGGCCCTGTGTCATCACGTCGTCCGATCCCCCAACATTCCGGCTCGGCAAAGCGATGTTGGGAGAAGCGCCGAGCGACTGCTGCTGGATTTGCTGCTGGAGCAGTTGCTGCTGCTGCAGCGATTGTTGGACGCCGTAGCCGAGCGGGACCTGCCCGATGTTCCCATATCCGAGCGGCACCCCGAAGGTTGGGTTCGTAATGACGGTCGAGCCGAATCGTTGCGTCTGGCTCGGGACGTAGATCGTCGTCTGCGCAAGCGCAGGAATGGCCGCAAACACTAGGGGAGCGGCGAGAAACAATGACCGGCGCAGCATATCGAGTGCGATCTCCATGGATGAACCATGATCGGTCGCTTCGATTCTCTTGGCAATGAAGGATTGATCAGGCCGCGCGGTTCTTGCGGACGTCCGAAAGGCCCGCGTCCTGCGCCATGTCGCTGATTAGCCCGAAGGACTGCTCGACGCTGCCTCGGCCGGAATCCGTTACGTCGAACAGGCGCCGGCGGCGGCCACCACGGCGAGCGGAGGAATTGGACTCGATGGTGCTGTCGACCAGGCCTTTTTTCGAAAGGCGGTCGAGCGTGGTCATCATGGTGGTCGGGTTGCGCTGGACGCCAATCCGGGCCTCGAGGCGCTGCTGAATGGCCTGGGCCGTAGCCCGCGGACCGCATGCAATGCATGCCATCAGGACGACTTCCTCGAAGCGGCCGAGGAGAGGCAGCCGGTCTTCAAATTCCGAAGAGCAGCGCGTGACCAAAGATCTCGGAGCCAAATCAATCCGTCCATATGACAGGGAAAGTCACCGGGCGCTGTGGCCTTGGGCGACTCGAATCATGCCAGCGCGGGTCGCCTGTTGCAACAGCGAGCGATGGATAACCACGTCTCGATCCTTGAGGGAAGGGGCCGCGCTCGGTCCTTACGGTGGATGAAGCTACGAGATTCGAAGGAATAATCCTTGATGTGCTTGACACTATCAGCTCCTGGCCGCCGAATTCACAGTGGATCGCACTGGGCGATTCTTTTTCAGGAGAACTTCATGAACCGGAACGAGCTCGTGGCCTCTGTGGCCGAGAAGACCGGCCTCACCAAGGGCCAGAGCGAGGAGGCTCTGAAGGCCGTTCTCGAAACCCTCGCGACCGCGGTCAAGGCCGGCGACAAGGTCTCGCTGCCGGGCTGGCTGACCATTTCGGTCGCCGATCGCCCCGAGCGCGTCGCGCGCAACCCGTCCACCGGTGCCAGCATCACCGTTCCGGCCAAGAAGGTCGTGAAGGTGAAGCCGGGTTCGAACCTGGCGGCCTGATCGCGCGTTCGGAGTTAAGTCGAGCTGATCTTGGGGGCGAGGCGAGCCTGCCTTCGCCCCCAAAGACTTTCAGGCGGGAGATGTGCTGATGAAAGCCTTTGTGCTCGCCTTCGCTTCCGTCGTGTTGTTGACACCAGCGCGCGCTGCATCACTCGAAGGCCATGAGGTCCAGGGTTGGTCTCGATGTCAGGCGAAGGGGCTGACCGTCAGACAGGCGCAGCACCTCGCCGTGCGAGGCGAACCGGGTGCTGCAGAGCGGGGCAGGGTGGAAGCTCGGCCGGTGAAGGTCAGCAGGATCCTGAGAACCGCGCGACCAACCCTGACCGTTCCGGCTTACACAATCACGGCGCCGCGGGCGTACTTGTCCCCATTCGAGGCGAACGCGCTGGCAATCCATGTCGGCGTTCTCTGAGCGTTCAGAACCAAGCAACAGCCAGGCGCCTATCCGCCTGCAGAAGGAGACCCAGGTGGCGGGCTTTTTCGTTTCGATGGAAGGCGTTGATGGCTCGGGCAAGTCGGGTATGGCCCGACGGCTCGGAGATTGGCTTCGAGAGAAATCGATTGCCGTGGTGTCAACACGAGAGCCGGGCGGTTCCACCGGCGCCGAGCGCATCCGTGAGCTGTTGCTCGGATCCGGGGGTATTCTCGATCCGTTGGCTGAAGCGCTCCTCTTTGCCGCGGCGCGCGCCGACCACGTTCGCAAGCTGATCGTCCCAACGCTCGAAGCGGGCGGCGTCGTGATCAGCGACCGCTTCAGCGACTCGACCATCGCCTACCAGGGTGCCGGCTCGACGGTGGATATGACGGTTATCCATCAGCTCCAGGAGATCGCCGTCGGCGAGCACCGTCCCGACCTAGTGATTATCCTGGATGTGGATCCGTCGATCAGCATGGAACGCGCGCGCAAGCGGAACGGCGATGTCGGCGTGAAGGACGATCGCTTCGAAGCGGAAGGCCTCGCGTTTCACGCCCGCGTACGGGAAGGCTTCCTGCGGCAGGCAGCAACCGACCGAGGCCGTTATGTGGTCATCGATGCGTCTCGCTCCCCGGATGAGGTGTGGGGGGATGTGCTGGAGGCGTTCCTCGCCGCGGCGATGAACAAGGGGCTCGATCTGGCTTCCGACCACGCTCCAGAGCCCTCGCCGAGATAGTGAGCAATTCTGACAAAGGAAAGCCCGGCAGTGCCGGGCTTTCGCGTATGGATGATGTTCAGGCCGCCGACGGCATGAACTTCACGCCAACGGCATCAAACGTCCGCCAGACAACCTCGCAATAGCGGGATATCCCGGATCCGGCCTCGACCAGGTCGAACTCGTTCGGGAGACCGACCGTGCTCGGAAGAACGAGCCTGGCACCGGTGGTTGAAAGATCCCGGATGCGGCAATCCATCACCGAGCATTTGTCGTTGAAGACCGCTTTGGCACCCTTCACCACGCGCTGCCGGCGAGCGAAGCGCTTATTGACGATCACACCGTCCACTCGATGAACTCCATGAAACGCAAAACCACCGCCTCCGTAGCATGGAGGGCGGTGGCGTTTCATCGCAGCGTCAAGGAATAACCGTGGACGGTGACCCGTCTCTGAAGGATTGAGAGAGATCTATCCTTAAGGCTTCATTGGAAGCTTGAATTCTTTTTCGGGCAACCGAACGATGAAGGCTTCGATTGCCGGGAACACAGCCTTCTCGGGATATTTCGTGCAGTAGGCGACGATCGGCTTGGTGATGAATTCAGGCTCGATGCCTGCTAGATCGCGAACCGGCCGACCGCTGCTCATCGAGACCATGTTGAGCGCACTGGCAAAGCCGCCGACCCAAGAGATGATCGATGCGGTGCGGAACTCGTTGTCACCCATATCGATGAGCTGTTTGCAGGTCAGATTGCCGACGCCCATCACGTTTGCCTGAGAGAAAGCAGGTTGTGAAAGCCCCGCGGCCAAAAGGATTGCCGCGATGGAAATCCTACGAATTTCGTACATTTTCTTTGTCCCCCGGGCGCAAATCACCAGTTCCAACACTATTCTCATGGGAATCGTTCCGGAATCCGTAAACGAAGCGAATTTCGAGTTGGTCACAGCTTCGCGCTTGTGACGTTCGAGCTGCCGCGATTCGATCGTCGCAAGCATCGCAACTGGGATCGAGTCGATATGGATGAAGCAGAGAAGAAGAGGCGTTTCGACGCCGGGAAGCTGCCCTACAAAGGCTTCGAGATCGTCGCGAAGCGCGATTTCGGCGCGAGCATGTATTACGACCAGGGCTTCTATCGCCGGGAAGGGTTCATCGTTTCGAAGGGGATTCTGAACATGATCCCTGGCGCAGGTTGGTTCGATAGCTTGGAGGGTGCCAAGGAAGCCGCGGACATTCTGTCTATCGTCGGCGAGGAAGGCTTCAACGACGCCTATGCCAAGCTGAGGGCGGCCAAGAAGCAACTGCACGCGACATTTCTGTCTGACCTGCAGGCTGATATTGATGCAGAAGCGGCGCCGTCCGGCCCGCGTCTGTGAGAACCGCGGCGCTCAAGCTACGATCGTCCACCACTACCTGTCCGGTGACCAAGCATGCCGATCAATGACCGAACCGTCCCGGCCGACCCGGAAAAGCCTCACAAGATCGCGTATGCCATCGTCAAGGCGACGAATATGCCCATGGGGCGCGTTCGTCGTGTCGTGGCCGAGCTCTACGGCTTCTCAAGCTGGGCGGATCTCGATCGAGCGATGCGTGGCGGCCGCGACCTCCCGGATGAGGACGCACCCGCGGAGGCTGTACGCCAGCGAAGGCGCCGCCATCATGAGGTGCTCTCTCGCTACTTCTCTCTGAGCGAGAAGGAAATCGAGACCCTTGCAGCGAATCTCGCCCCGACGACGCTTGGGGACCCCGTTTTCGACTATTCTCAGGACAGGTTGCTGTTCGGCGGGGTCTCAGCCAAGGAGGTTTCCCAGGGCTACAAGGAGATGTCCGAGGCCACCGGTGTCGATGTGGAGGACGCTCTGGAAAAGATCAGAGCATCGAACCCCTGCCATGCCCGACCCTGGATCGATGCGTTGAAGACTAGCTTCGGCTTCGAGCTCAGCGAGGAGCATCCGAAGAGGAAGGGGCCGCTGGAGCATATCGCCTCGACCAGGTGGAACCAGGTTTCCTGGCCGATCTACCTATCGTCGGTCAGAGCGTCTCCTGGCGATTTCGATGATCCAATCATCCACGCAGCGCAGAAGCGGATCGCGGCCGAGAATGATCGCGCTCTTCTCCTCTTTGATCACCCCGCGATCTTCATGGTTCCGGATCGAAAGGATCCGACCACAGCAAAAGACGGGGTGATTTACGGCGGTCGCATCCTCCGCGAGGGTCGCTGGTCGGACTTCGTCCTGACCGCCGGTGGAATGGGCGCCGTGGCCCCGCAGAATATTCGCACCATCACCCAGCTGAGCCGAGGGTTCATCGCCGACCACACGACACCCGACGGGCTCAACCTCGTGGTCGAATTATCAAAGCAGACCGCGATCTACCCGACCGACGATCCGCTCATTCGGGTAGGCACGGTCCGCGGCTGGACAACGGTCATGATCTTCGACCGCTCTCAGGAGCAGATGCTGGAACATGCCGGGATGGGGGCGGGACCTCGATAAGGTTCAGAATGACGGGGCCGGCCGCATCGCCGGCATGTTGTCGCGCAGCTCCTGGGTGTGAAGCTTCATGAAGTCGTAGACGGTGTCGAGCGCCTGGGCCTGCCTCGCGGCCTGCTCGCTGAGCATGTCGTCGTCAGCGACACGCTCGGGATCGAGCGCAACCTGGCGCGCGAGATTGACGCAAAGCTTGAGCGCGGTGCCGGGATCTTCTGGAGTGTCGAACCGAGCAGGCGCGATGAGACCGATGACCTCGGTGGTCGCGGCGAGCTGGACTTGGAAACGCTCGTCCAGCTCGTCGGCGTGGTAGGAGATGAGCTCGTCCAGGTGTTCGATCGCTGCTTGTTGCTTCCCAATCTGGGCAACAAGCACGTCGTCAATCCGATCGACATTGACGAGGGCAGGCTGATTGGAGACGGCCAAGTCGAGGACGATCTGGAAGGCCTGAGAATAGCTCAGCGGATCTCGGCCCTTGCCGTCGGCGCCGACATAGATCTCGCCGCGGGTGGCGATGCTGGATCGCGGGAAGGAGCGCATCGGAGCGGAAGAACCCTCGATGCGAACGCCATATGTGGGGCGGCCTTCCGTCAGGTCGACGGCCGCCACCAGGCCAAGGCCTTCCCCCTTTACGAACACCCTATCGCCAAGCGAAATCAACGCGAATCCTCCGAAATCACGGAGGAAGGCTATGGCTGGCGTTTGCAAGCGACGAGGATCAGATCACTTCGCGGTCCCAGTCCGGGCCGATGACCTCGTCGATCCAAGTGTAGCCGTGCTTCTGCAGTTCGGCCACGATCAGCTTCTCCGTTTCCGCCAGCCCATAATCGTCGAACGACGGCGCCGCGTGTGCGATCTCGATCGCCTCCTGCGCGTGAGCTCGGATCTCGCGTTCCGACAAGCCGGGCGGCGGGAGAAACACCATGTGCGGGTTTTCGCTGCTGTCGCCGTCGGCTGCAGGAAGGCGAAGGACAATGGTCGCGGGCATTCGGGCGCTCCGTGGTTGGGACTGGAGCCAACCTACGGTGCGACGGGATCGCCCTATTTGAATTCTTATTCGCCGGTGGCCGGTTCGTGGCGGCGGATCGCATGCTTCTGCGCGAAGTGTTTGATCGCTCGGCTGTAGGCCCGAGGTTCGAGAACTGGCTTTGCGTGTGAGAATGGATCCGCTGCGTAGGGTGCGAACTTTAAGTCGTGATGGGCGCCGCCGGTGGCGAGGTAGCGCAGAACGAAGCCGAAGACGTCACCGTTCCCGCCACAGCTGAAACAGTGGAAGAAGCCGCGCCTATCGAACCTCAGGGATGGTGAACGGTCGGCCGCTCTGCAGGCCATCATGAAGGCGCTCGCGCCAGGCTGATGCGCCGGCGCAGTAACGCCGAGCCCTTGCAGCACGGTCGGCCAGGGCAGAGCGTTTATCTCCGAGAGGTATCGCCTAGTCAGCCGTGGCACTGCGTGTCCTCATATCCCTGCCCGCCTTTCGGCCGACCGCCGGAGCAGCCGCCGTTTTCCAGGCGCAAGGGCCGGACGTCAGACGTGACCGGTCTCGGGAACCGGGGGCAGGGATCGTTCCCGATCCCGGATGTGTCATTGGGCGCGCGCCCGTTGACCGTCTGCCCATGAGGTTACGGCCAGGACCGGTGCGTCTCAAGAATAGTGGATCAGGTTTTCGGGGATGAGCTCAGCGTGGGCCGGTCGCAAACCCAGGCTGGCGCTCGGCACGGCGCATCGCGATGCGGGCTTCGGTTGCGGCGCGGTTGGTGATCGAGGGACGTTCTTGATCCTTCGGCACGACCATGCCCGCCGACGTCCTGAGGCGCGCGCAGAGGTCGCGGTCCTTGCCCTTTTCCAACTGGATGAGCTTGTCGAGGAGCGGAGTGACAATCTCGGCGAGCCTACGCTGATGCTCGCTATCGGGCTTCGCGGCCCTCAGCTGCTTCACCAGGGTGCCAACGCGGGTTGCAAGCGCTCGATAGGCCTCGACATCTTCGAAGCTCCGAAAGCCCTTCGGCCCGCCGACATCACCTCGGTAAAGAACGAAATCCGGCGCGCTCTTGGCGAACCAGTTGAAGGAAACGAGCGTCGAACCGCCTGCGTAGGACCCTGCCATGAAAGCCTCCTGTGCTAGGAAGAGGCTAGGCAAAGAGCTTGAAAGTCAGCAGTGGCCCGAAACGGACGAGCCGACACCGTCTGGGGGGCAGGGGCGTCGGCTCGATCAAAAGGGGTGGCGTTGGGAACCCTGTTGATTCGCTACCGATAGCACAACATGCGCGGCCGGACGAAAGGCTCAGCCGGGAGCCCAGGTCAAGGACCAAAAACCTCGAGTCACGTGTGCCGGTTTCCACGCGTGACCGAATCGTGGCACGACACACGTGCTGACGAGAGAGTGGACCGATGCGACAGCAGAGACCAAGCCGTGAAAAGCAGGCGGAGTATCGCACTTTGCAGCGTAGCAAGGGCTTGTGTGAGGTCTCGACTTGGGTGCCTGAAGAGGCCCGCGAGGTCTTGAAGAAGATAGTGAGTGAAGGTCGCTTTGAGTCCCTGCAGGCAGCTTATGCGGAAGGCATTATTCGCCTCTCGCAGGAGAACTCAAACCAGAGAACGTAACCAGGCAAGGAAAAGCCCCGGATGCTGGAAACATCCGAGGCTTTGAGCTCTAGAGATTTGGGTCGGCAAGGCCAAACCAAACCGCTGTCCTGACAGACACGGTTATAGCCTCCCCGAATCGTCGCTGTCAACGAACATCGCCTTCGCGATGAACGCTGACCCTTGCCCTCAACAAGGGGGTCCGGGATGCAGATTGCATCGACCGGCGGCCGGCGTTTGACACGCGCCGTATTGGCCGCGCGGGAGCATAGTGTCGAAAAAGAACGCGGCGTCGCCCGAAAAGAGCTAGCGAAGGCCGCGCGCGAGGCCGAGCAGGCTCTGGAGATGCGTCCAACGCTGCGCATTGTCCTGAAGGAGCTCGCCGCCTGCTGGGGCGAGCAGGAGTTCGATGGCAGGCTGATGGTCTGGCCGTCGAACGACTATCTCATCTCGCGTACAGGGCTTTCCGAGAGGTCGATCCGGAATGCTTTGCGCGGGCTGATCGAGCTTGAGGTTATCGCCCCGCGCGATAGCGCGAACGGGAAGCGCTACGCGGTCAGGAACGCCGCGGGGACGGTGGTCGACGCCTATGGCTACGACTTGGCTCCATTGTTCGCGCGCGCTGCTGAGTTCGTCGCGCTCAACGACGCGCACAAGCGACGTCGCGACGAGCAGGATCGGCAATTCGAAGCGATCACGATCGACCGACGGGCTGCGCAGGAGGCGATCGCGGCGTTACGTGAGCAATATCCGCACCTCGCGATTGATGGTGAGGAGCACGCGTTGGAGGGGCTGATCGCCAGAACCCCCAGGCGCGGGAGCATGGCGCCGATCGGTGATCTCGTCCGAGACTATCGGGAAATTCGAGAAGCCCTTGAGCGTCGGTTTACTCAGCTAGCTTCCGGGCAAAGGCGGCATCATTTGCCGGCATTAAATAACAACAACGGATCTCCTAGCGAACCTTGTAACAAGCTTCCCAAAGAAGCTGAGCCCGTTCGTTCGAGCGAACAGCCCGTCTCCATTGGGCTGCTTTTGGAGATCTGCCCCGCGTACCGGGAGCTCGATGAGGAAATCCTCTCGGTCGACGATCTCGTGGTCGTTGGCTCTCGACTTCGAGGGACCATCGGGGCCCACAGGAGCGCCTGGCTCGAAGCCGTCGAGCAAATCGGGGCGGTTCGCGCCGCAGCCGCGGTGCTTTACGTCCTCCAGCTCCATACGGACGACGTGGCTGCTGGCTCTAACCGGATCCGAAACCCGGGAGGCTATTTCCGAGCGCTTGTCCGGATGATCGCCGATCGCCGCTTCAACCTGGATACCGAGCTTCATGCGCTGCGCCGAAGGCGGATGACGTGATCGGTGGCTGGAGGCTTCAGCGTGGACCCGGCCGCGGAACGGGATCCTCGGAGGAGGGCGGCCCCGACTTCCTCATGCGGCGAGCCATGCGCCAGATGCGCCGGCGGAGTGGGGGATCGTCGAGGCCAAGGCTGGATACCGCTGCGAACGGTGACGAGAGACGCAGCCGAACCATCTTGTGGCTTCGACATGTCAGCCTCCGGCGAAGCTCCGGAACTGGGAGCGCCAGGAGCTCCTCCCATTCGTGGTTGAAATCTCGCCCGGGCATTTGGAGCGACCGAGCCCGATGGCAGTCGCGAGCGCGGTTCAGCAGATCGGGGTCGCGAGCAAGTTCGCGCGCCACGAGGCGATGGATGATAAGCTTCGCGCGGTCGTTGGTCTGCTCTTGGTTTGCTTGGTGCAGAACCATCGCGGCCCCCGTCGGTTTGAATCGACCAGTTGGTATCGAAAAAATGCGATCCTCATCAAGCGGTTAGGAGAGAAATGGAAGAGTGCCAAGCCAATCCATGGTGACTAGTCCACCCACCGCTATCGCTGACAAAACGTTGGTGCTGTCCAAAGTTTGTATAGAATGTTTGGACAGCACTAGGTCGGTTTCGTGTCGCGCCCGGTCAGGCCTTGACCGTCAGGACAGGGCGTATCTTCGCGACGCGGCTCACCAGGCCGGCGTCGACCATCGGATCCACGACCGTCTCAATCGGTCGATAGGCTGCAGGGCTTTCCTCTTTCAGCCGGCCGGCGAGTTCTCGGAGCAAATCCGGCCGCGAACGCACGCGCTGCTCGGAGGAATCTACGGGCCCTACAATTCGGAGGAACGGGTCGATCGCTGCCACGGACCGTGCCTCCTGACGCGAAAGGCGCCGCCCAGCGCCGTGAGCGGCTGACGCCAGCCCCTCCTGCGATCCGAGACCTGTCAGCAGCCAGGTGCCATCACCCATGGAGCCAGGGAGGATGACGGGTTCGTCTGCCGCGGCTGGGCAGGCGCCTTTCCGATGCCTTGCCAGCGAGCCGGTGCGCCAGATCGCGTTGTGGGGTGCGTCATAGACGAGCCGGTGCGAGATCGGACGGTTAAGGCATTCACTCAGCGCAGCGACAGCCGTCAGACCAATGAGAAAACGGTTGCCGAATGCCGCATTTACCGCATTCGCCTGACCGTTGAGATAGCGCTCGTAAGGGATCGAGCTCGCTTCGGAGAGGATGCGCCAGTCATCGCCTGGACGGCAATCTCGCCGAAGCAGCTCTGCGGTAGTCGATCCGACGTGCTGGCCGAAATCGAGGGAGCCGGAATGGGCCACGATGACGACCGATCCCGGCTTCAGGCGGTACTCGTATGCCAGGCGGGGGTCTTCCACTCGGTCGACAATGCCGAACTCGACGAAGTGGTTTCCGCCACCTATCGAGCCAAGAATGGCGTCACGCCGAAGATCGTCTCTAAGTTCCGCATACTCGCGGAAGCCTGGGTCGATGTGCGTCGTTGCGAAGGCGCCTGCATCTGAGGTGCGGTCGAGGTCAGACCAGGCCGCGCTCATGTCCAGAGCGGCAAGCAGTCCCGCGCGCTTGCGGTCGATCGTTTCAAGCAAGCCCGGGAGGCCTTCGCGGAGGAGCGCGTGTCGGCTCGTTCCAGAAAGGGCGATGTCTCGTCCACCCTGAAAGAACTTGTGCCGCAGCACGCGGTCGAGCTTCGGTGAAAGATCGTCCTCGCCGACGCCATCTAGGACGATCATTCGCATTCCGCAGCCGATGTCGTTGCCGATCATGTGCGGCAGAACGGCACCTCGAACATCTGCCACAACTCCGACCGGAACCGGTTTTCCAGGATGGAAATCGGGCGTGGTGGCGACCGCCTCTACCGAGGCCTCGTGGTTGCCCAGGGCGGCTGGTGTTGGAAGTGCTGCCGCGAGGTCGCTAAGCGCGCGGTTGCGATGTTGCATGGGTTCGCCGGCGGCGATCACGGATCGCACGCTATGGCCAGCGCAAAGCTCGCGCCGAAAAGGCACGTTACAGTGTGTCACGGGAATCTCCGATGCCAAGGTTCAGCAGCCGCGGCGATACGGAGAGTGCAATCGGCTACCTTGCTGATCCCCGAAGGTCAAGTGACCGACATTCGGCGCGTCCAACCCAGCGTGATGGCAATCGCGGATGCCGTGCTTGCAGTGGCCGACGATTGAGGCGCCTGAATCAGTGGGCTATATTTGGATCGAGAGGTGGCTATGCGATATTCGGCCCAGGTCAAGTCGATCAGCTATCTGAAGGCCAATGCGGCCGACATCCTGCTCGATCTCGCAGAGAGGCGGGAGCCTCTGGTCATCACGCAGAATGGTGAGGCCAGGGCGGTGCTGCAGGACGTTGCATCCTTCGAGCAGACGCAAGAGACGCTCGCGTTGTTGAAGGTGCTCGCCATCGGCAATCAGGATGCCAATGCAGGAAAGACCAAACCAGCTCGCGCGGTCGTCGCAAGGTTGCGCGGAAAAGCGGCGTGTTTCTGAAAGCGCTGCAGCGCTTCCTCGTTAGCACCTCGTACCTTCGCAGCCCGGTGAGGGGGCCGGCCTGACTTGCCAACGCGAGGCGATCACGGCTGCACCGGCTGAAATCTGGTGCGGACTACGAAAGGGGCCTAGTGGCCTAGGAATAAATTCCTATCAGTTCGCAAAATAGGAACTTTCGCAATTTGGTGCGTGAGTGAGTGATCGTCTCAGGTGAGGCT
>NZ_JBMDKB010000028.1:0-59303 GCF_057809495.1 Allobosea sp. FG18 | reverse complement strand
GCGCAGAAGAGGCGCCGCTCAGCGGCGGCGCCGTCTCGATGGGCGGTTTATAGGCCAGGCCCGGATTGGAAGTCAACACGCTCGATGAAGTTTTTTTGACGGATCGCATTTCTTTTTTTGGAGCCCCTCAAAACCCGCTCAGAAGGGTCGTTTTTGAGGGTTTTTGGCCAGTTCGGCGCTCGGCCTGAGTTTCCCCCAAGGGACGCTCGCAGCGATCGGCCCTGTTGGCAGCAGATTTTTTGCCGACGACGGCGGCCCCGGAGCGCGCCTCCGGGCCAGCCGCCTCCGCGACCCGGCTTTCGAGAGGAAAGCGGCCGAGCGTATTCGAGCCCGGTATAGCACGCGCGGTCGCGACGCGCGCGCGTTAGGGCCCGTAACAGCGCCCCCGCTTCCCAAAACAGCCGCAATCTCCCAGCACAGGAGATCGTCCACGGCTGAACGGATTGATTCCGGTCTCCGGCACGGGCATGGTCCTGGCGCGCTTTCGTCAGGATGCGCTCGAGGCAATTTCGCCATCGCGCAGATCGCCATCGAGATTTCGAGACAGCCCGCAAGAAGCAGCCGCCACACGATGAATGCCCATCCCGAGTTCGCACAGCCGGCCGAGCCGCTTGCCCCTGAGGCGGCGGCTCTTCTGGTCGATCTCGGGATCGAGCCGCCGATCCAGCCCGTCGATTCGCGCCAGCAGCCTTTGGACCGTCGTGGCGTCTCGCTGCGCTGGCTCTTCGCCTGCGCTCTCGTCGGCTCCTGCGGCGCAGCCCTGCTCGGCGCGGCGATCCTCGTCGCGATGCGCGGTGACACCAGCTATCCGGAGCAGCCCGAGACGGTCGCCATCCGCGCCTCCTCGGCTGCAGGCGATGGCGGCGGGGCACGCAAGGCCAACAAGCTCGTCGCCGACCAGCCGGTCATGTCAGCCCGTCACACCCTGCGCGCGCCGATGTCGCAGCGCACCGGGGATCGCGAGGTCATTCGCGTCCGGCCCTTCGTCCGGCTTGCCTCCAACCTGTCGCTCACCACCGGCGTCTATGCCGCCAATATCCCGCCCTTCAATCCGCTGCGCCTCTTCGCCGAGGGCGGGCAGCCGGAGGAGCGCTATGCCGAGCCGGCCCAGGACATGCCGGATGCCGACGTCACCATCGTCAAGCGCGATCTCGGCGACCTGACCCTCCCCTCAGGCAAGCCGCAGCTCAGCGACGCCGAGGTGATCTCGCAGATCGAGGAAGAGCGCGCCAACCTGGCGAATTCCGGCCGCCAACGCGCTTTGCCGATCCCGCCGCAATTGATGCTGAGCCGCACCCTGACCGGCGCGGCGACGCCGGGCACCGATATCCTCGGCTATGCGCCCGCGACCGATACCCGCTTCTCCGGCATCGAGGTCCGCGTCGTGCCGGAGAACGTCACCAACGCCCCGAAGACGCCGATCCCGGCCTCGCGCGAGCCTCTCGTCGAGGACAAGCTGCTGATGGCCAAGCGCGGCGAGAATTTCGAGCAGGCCATGCGCGGCGCCGGCGTCGCCCCCGAGCAGATCCGCGCGATCATCGCGGCCTTCGGCGGCAAGGTCAGGACCTCGGCCCTGCCTGACGGCCAGGTCCTGCAGGTGCTCTACGCACCAGGCCCTCGCCCCGGCGACCCCCGCCAGATCATGCGCGTCTCGCTGCTCAGCAACGGCCAGCCCGACGCCACCGTCGCGATGAATGACAAGGGCGCCTTCGTACCGGTCGACCTGCCGCGCCAGGAGCCGGTCGGCCCGCAGAAGCCGCAGCGACGCAATACCGATGACGGCGACGAGGACGAGGGTTCGGGCGCCGCCCGGCTCTACGAGAGTCTCTACGAGACCGGCGCGCGGCATGACCTGCCGCGGCCGCTGATCGACGAACTCGTCCGCATCTTCTCCTATGATCTCGATTTCCAGCAGCGCGTCCATGGCGGCGACAATCTGGAGGTGATCTTCACCGAAGAGGACGAGGGCGAGCGCGCCGAGATTTTGTCAGCGACCCTGACGGTGAACGGCGAGGCGCGCCGGGTCTTCCGCTACCAGGCCCCCGATGACGGGCTGATCGAGTATTTCGACGACGAGGGCAAATCGCTGAAGAAGTTCCTGCTGCGCAAGCCGATCGCCGATGGCGAGCTGCGCTCCGGCTTCGGCATGCGCTACCACCCGATCATGCGCTATTCGAAGATGCATACCGGCGTCGACTGGTCGAACCGGATCGGCACGCCGATCCTCGCCGCCGGCAACGGCACCGTGCTCAAGGCCGGCTGGTCCTCCGGCTATGGCAAGCACACCGAGATCCAGCACGCCAACGGCTATGTCACCACCTATTCGCACCAGTCGAACTTCGCCAACGGCATCGTGCCGGGCGCCAAGGTGCGGCAGGGCCAGGTCATCGGCTATCTCGGCAATACCGGCCTCTCCACCGGCCCGCATCTGCATTACGAGGTTCTGGTCAACGGCAATTTCGTCAACCCGATGAAGATCCGCGTGCCCCGCGGGCGCGAGCTCCAGGGCACGACGCTCGCCGAGTTCAAGCGCCAGCGCGACGAGATCCGCGGCCTGATCGAGAAAGCCGGCGGCACGCTCGCGCAATTGCGCTGAGCGCATGACGGCAAAGCGCTAGAACCTCCGCTCCGCTTCGGCTGCTTGACAGCGCTTCCGCAAGCGGACACCGCGGAGGCTGGCGTTCCTCTCTCGCGCGAGTTCCGAAGCCATGCTCGCTTCTCTCCTCGTCGTCCTGCCCGTTTTCGGGCTGATCGGCCTCGGCTATCTCGCACGCTGGAGCAAGCTCCTGCGCGAGACCACGGGCGAAGGCCTGTCGGATTTCGTCTTCGTCCTCGCCGTGCCTTGCCTGCTGTTCCGCACGCTCGCCAAGGCCGACATCCCCATGACACAGCCCTGGGGCTACTGGATCGCCTATTTCGCCGGCCTCGCCGTGGTCTGGGCGCTGGCGATGGTCATCGCGGCCAGGTTCTTCGCTCGGAAGGGGCCGGAACTCGTCGTCTCCGGCTTTGCCGCCGCGCAGTCGAACACCGTTTTCGTCGGCGTCCCCATGATCCTGAAGGCCTATGGCGATGCCGGCGCCGTGCCGCTCGGCCTGCTGCTCGCCGTCCATCTGCCGGTCACGATGACGGCGGCGACGCTGCTGGCGGAAGGGCGGTCGGCCTCGATCCCGCAATTGGTCAAGCGCCTGTTCACCCATCCGATCATCATCGGCATCCTGCTGGGATCGGCAGCCCGTCCATTCATCGCGTACATTCCCGAGCCGGCCTGGACGCTGGTCGATCTGCTGGCAGGCGCTGCCGTGCCCTGCGCGCTGATCAGCCTGGGCATCGCCATGCGCCGCTACGGCCTCGAATCCGGCCTCGCCCTGCCGGCGGTCCTCAGCGGATTGAAGCTCGGCCTGCATCCCCTGCTGGTCTATTGGCTGGCGACGCGGGTCTTCGAGATGCCCGCGCATTGGTCGGGCGTCGCCGTGCTGTTCGCGGCCTGCCCGTGCGGGATCAACGCCTATCTCTTCGCCGAGCGCTACCGGCAGGGCGTGGCCGATGCATCGAGCGCGATCACGCTCTCGACCCTGCTCTCCCTGTTCACCACAGCCGCCTGGCTGACCTTCCTCGGCGTCGGCTGAGGGGTTCAGGCGAAGCCGAGCTGCCGGCGGATCTCTGTCGCGGTGATCCCATCGGCGCGCAAATCCGCAAGGCCCTGCGAATCCCGGCTCTTGGCGAGCTTCTGCCCGTCGTCGTCGAGCAGCAGGCGGTGGAAGTGATAGAGCGGCGTCGGCAGACCGAGGAGATGCTGCAGCAGGACGTGGACATCCGTCGCCGCTTCGAGATCGCGGCCGCGCACGACATGGGTCACGCCCTGCAGCGCATCGTCGACGGTGACCGCGAGATGGTAGCTCGTCGGCACGTCCTTGCGGGCCAGCACGACATCGCCCCAGCGCTCTGGCGCAGCCGGCACGGACTGCCGGGCATCGTCGGCATCGAAGACCGTATAGCTCAGCGGCAGCGCGGCCGCCGCGAGCGCCGCCGCCATGTCGAGCCGCAGCACATACGGTTCCCCGGCCGCGATGCGCTGCGCCGCATTGTCGGAAGCGAGCCCCTTGCAGGAACCGGGATAGAGCGGCGCGCCATCCGGATCGACCGGCCAGGGCTGCCCGGTCGCGGTTTCCCGCGCCGCGACCGCATTGCGGATCTCCTGCCGGGAACAGAAACAGGGATAGACCAGCCCCCGCCGGCGCAGCCTCCCCAGCGCTCCGGCGTAATCGTCGAAATGCTGGGATTGCCTGCGGAAGCCGGGCTCGAAACGAATGCCGAGCCAGGCCAGGTCGGCCTCGATCCCCTCGACGAGTTCCGGTCGGCACCGGGTCAGGTCGATATCCTCGATCCGCAGCAGCAGGCGCCCGCCGAAACGCCGGGCCAGCGCCTCATTGGTCAGGGCCGACAGCGCGTGGCCAAGATGCAGCCGCCCGTTCGGGCTCGGCGCGAAGCGGAAAACGGGTGGAGCGGGCTGCATCGATCCTGTCTAGGCATTGCGCGCATCTGCGCCAAGCCGCTGCCTGCTGACGAAAGCCGTCGCCTCTGCCATCGATACCCGGACCATGATCGAGAGAATCACATCAAACGCCGATCTCGAGGAAGGCATGGCCGCCCTCGTCGCCCTGCACCCGGACTGGCAGCCGATCGTCGCGCGCACCGGCCTGCCGCCCTTGCGGCTGCGCGAGGGCGGCTTTCCCGGCCTCGCCGCGATCATCGTATCCCAGCAATTGTCGGTCGCCAGCGCGCGCGCCGTCTGGAACCGGTTCGCCGGGGTCTTCGTCCCGCTGACGCCAGAGCGCGTCCTGGCTGCGACCGATGACGACATGCGCCTGTCCGGCCTGTCGCGGCCGAAGCAGCGCACCTTGCTCGCGCTCGCAAGCGCACTGGTCGAGCGGCGCTTCGCCTTCGAGGCGCTCGAACACGCCTCGCCGGAAGAGGTTCACGCGCAGATGACGGCGATCTCGGGCATCGGGCCCTGGACGGCGGATGTCTATCTGCTGTTCTGCCTCGGCCACCGCGACGGCTTCGCCGCCGGGGACCTCGCCATCCAGGAAGCCGCCCGCCACGCCTTCGGCCTCACGGCCCGACCGAAGCCGGCCGAGCTTCAGGTCATGGCGGAAGCCTGGCGGCCATGGCGCGGCGTCGCGGCGCGACTGCTCTGGGCGGACTACGCCCTGCTGAAACGCCGCGAGGGCATCAACGCCTGAGGCGCGTCGCATGTTTAAGAAGAGCGCGGGTCATCCCGGACGCAGCGAAGCGGAAATCCGGGATCCATGCCTGAACCTTTATCGGGACCGGTCCGGCATGGATTCCGGGTCAAGCCCGGGATGACGGCGTGTTTCCTCGTAAAAGCGAGAGGCGAGGAGACGTAATCCGAGATCAGCCCCGTGTGATCTTCAGCGCCGCCTGCGCAGCCGCCTTCAGCATCCCGGAATCGCTCATCACCGTGACCATGCGCGCGCCCATCTCGAGGCCCTGCTTGGCGCGTTCCGCCGTCGCGCAATAGAAAGCGACCGGCTTGTTCACCGCCGAGGCGCGGGCGACGACATGCTTGAGCGCTTCATCGACCTCGCGCGCGGTGGCATCGACCTTCGCCCCGCCGGACAATGCGATCGACAGGTCGGACGGCCCGACGAACAGGGCGTCGATCCCGTCCAGCGCCAGGATGTCGTCGACGATCGCCATCGCCTCGCGCGTCTCGATCATCGCGAAGGTCATCGAGAAGCTGTTGGCGGTCTTGAGATAGCTGTTCTGGTCGAGGCCCGAGGCGCCGAGACCGCCATAGCTGCCCCAGCTGCGCTCGCCCATCGGCGGATACTTGGCATAGGCCGCGAAGCGACGCGCATCCTCCATCGTGTTGATCATCGGCGCGATGACGCCGGAGACGCCGCTGTCGAACAGCTTCGAGACGTTCTGGAACTCGCCGACCGGAATGCGCGCGATCACCGGCTTGCCGGCAGCGTTGATCAGCGGGATCGCGCGAATGACCTCGGCGAGCGTGATCGGCCCGTGCTGCATGTCGAGCGTGATCGCATCGAAATCCTCCTGCGCCAGGATCGCCGAGACGGAGGGGTCGGGCAAACCGCACCAGGCCGAGACGACGCTGTCACCCCGGGCGAAACGATCGGCGAGGGAAGCGAGGACGGTGGGCTTGGCCATGATGCGTTCATCCGTGTCTGGCCGCATTTCGGGCGTTGCGGCGGTCGATGCAGGTTGAACAGTGTCAGCCCGGAAAAGCAAACGGGCGCCCATGCGCCCGTTTCAAAGACGTCCTGCGTCAGCCGGGACGCGGCCGAAGGCGTGCGCTTAGCGTGCGGCCTGGATGTCGTCGGCCGCCTTGATCAGCAGCTCGGTCATCACCGTGCGGATTTCGGTATCCGTGACGGAGACGCCGGCAAGCGCGAAGTCGTTCTTGACCTTGCGCACCACGTCCTCGTCGCCGGCCTCCTCGAAATCGGCCACGACGACCGACTTGGCATAGGCCTCCGCATCGGCGCCGCTCTTGCCGAGCTTCTCGGCAGCCCAGAGCCCGAGCAGCTTGTTGCGCCGGGCTGTCGCCTTGAAGCGCAGCTCCTCGTCATGGGCGAACTTGTTCTCGTAGGCATCCTTGCGCTGGTCGAAGGTCGTCATTCGGCGTCCATGTCCTTGTCTGGGGCGATATATAGCCCCAGACATATAGGCCGATGGCAGGGCAAGGACCAGCCTCGATCGGGATCTTCAGCGGTCTTTAAGCGTCCGGAGGCCTCCGGACGCCGATTTGTTGCGTTTGCGGCGCAGACACTCCATATAGCAGGCGCGAGGGCGCCCTTGGCGCTCCCGCTCACAACCGGCGCCGTTGCCGCCGCTGGATTCGCCTTGTGCGGCTCCGGCAAGCCGACGGCGAAGGACAAGAACAGATCAGGGGCCAGATCCCGCCGCGACCCCATCGCGTCCAGAGAAGGGCCAACCTTTGGATTTCCTCAAGCCACGGTACATACCCATGAATCGCCGCCGTCGCATTTACGAAGGCAAGGCGAAGGTCCTCTATGAAGGACCCGAGCCCGGTACGCTGATCCAGCATTTCAAGGATGACGCCACCGCCTTCAATGCCAAGAAGCATGAAGTGATCGACGGCAAGGGCGTGCTCAACAACCGCATCTCCGAGCACATCTTCTCGAATCTCAACGATATCGGGGTGCCCACGCATTTCATCCGCCGGCTGAACATGCGCGAGCAGCTCATCCGCGAGGTCGAGATCATCCCGCTCGAGGTCGTCGTGCGCAACATCGCCGCCGGCTCGCTGGCGACGCGGCTGGGCCTTGAGGAAGGCACGCAGCTGCCGCGCTCGATCATCGAGTTCTACTACAAGAACGACGCGCTGAACGATCCGATGGTCTCGGAAGAGCACATCACCGCCTTCGGCTGGGCGACGCCGCAGGAGATCGACGACATCATGGCGCTCGCCATCCGCGTCAACGACTTCCTCTCCGGCCTGTTCCTCGGCGCCGGCATCCGCCTCGTCGACTTCAAGATGGAGACGGGCCGCCTCTGGGAAGGCGAGATGATGCGCATCGTCGTCGCCGACGAGATCAGCCCGGATTCCTGCCGTCTCTGGGACATCAAGTCCAAGGACAAGATGGACAAGGACCGCTTCCGCCGCGACATGGGCGGCCTGATCGAGGCCTATTCCGAAGTCGCCCGCCGCCTCGGCATCTTGGGCGAGAACGAGAACCCCGGCCCATCCGGCCCGCGCCTCGTGCAGTGAAGGCCATCGCGGCGCCATTTTCGCGAATGACACGGGAGCGCATGCGCTCCCGTTTTCATGTCGCGGCCCTGCTCTTGACCGGCAGCCTCCTACTCGGAGCCTGCTCGCATCATTTCGGACCCGGCATCGCCGATCTGCCGGCTTCAGAAGGCTGGCAGCCCCTGCCGATCGGCTCCTGGGTGCTGAATGACGGGCTCGAAGCCCGCTCGATGGTGTTCTGTCCGCGCGACAGCTGCACGCGCCAGGGCTTTGCGGCGGTCGTCGCCCTCGAAGGCGGCCGGGCGCGCGACATGGAAAAGGCCCTGTCGGAAAGCCCAGCCAGCCTCGGGCAAGCCTTCGCTCAGCTCGCGGCTGCGAAGGCGGCCGAGCGCCGCAAGGCGCAGCGCAACCAGAAGAAGAAGCCGGAAGCGAAACCGGAAGCCCGCAGCACCACCGATGTCGCTCGCATCGATTCGGCTGAAGCCAAAGGCGTTCTCGTCACCATCCGCTCGCTTGACACCGCCGGCCGCCAGGCTGTCACCGCGATCCTCTACGGCCGCGAGAGCGACCGTCTCGTGCTGGCGCTTGCCGTGAGCGAGACCGCCGAAGCCGCCCGCCGCGACGCCGAGGCCGCCTGGCGCAGCCGCTGATTCACGTGAAACGGTGGGAAACGGTTGAGCCCGCCCCGATTCGCCTCTAAAGCACCCCGTAACAATCCGCGTCCGGAGAACACCATGAAAGCCCGCGTCACCGTCACCCTGAAGAACGGCGTGCTCGATCCGCAGGGCAAGGCGATCGAGGGCGCGCTGAAGTCGCTCGACATCGCCGGCGTGGAATCGGTGCGCCAGGGCAAGGTCTTCGATATCGAGCTCTCGGGCTCGGACAAGGCCGCCGCCGAGGCCGCCCTCAAGGCCGCCTGCGAAAAGCTCCTCGCCAATACCGTGATCGAGAACTACCGCGTCGAGATCGGAGCCTGAGCGATGAAAGCCGCCGTCATCACCTTTCCCGGCTCCAACCGTGAGGGCGACGTCGCCAAGGCGTTGAAGCAGGCCGGCGCCGAAGTCACCCATGTCTGGCACGGCGACACCGAGCTGCCGGCCGGGACCGATCTCGTCGTGCTGCCGGGCGGCTTCTCCTATGGCGACTATCTGCGCACCGGCGCCATCGCCGGCCGCGCCCATATCATGGACGCGACCCGCGCCCATGCCGCCCGCGGCGGCTATGTGCTGGGGATCTGCAACGGCTTCCAGATCGCCTGCGAGGCAGGGCTCCTGCCCGGTATCCTCGTGCGCAACGCCCATCTGAAATTCGTCTGCAAGCGCCAGTACCTCAAGGTCGAGCGCAACGATACGCCCTATACGAGCGCCTATGCCAAGGGTCAGGCGATCGATGTCTGCATCGCCCATGGCGAAGGCAACTACATCGCCGATGCCGAGACGCTCGCCCGCCTCGAAGGCGAAGGCCTCGTCGCCTTCCGCTATGCGGATGCCGAGGGCAATGTAACCCCGGCGGCAAACCCGAACGGCTCGCTCAACAACATCGCCGGCATCTATTCGCCCGGTTTCAACGTGCTCGGCCTGATGCCGCACCCGGAAAACCTGATCGATTCGCTGGTCGGCGGTACGGATGGGCGCGGCCTGTTCCAGAGCCTCGTCGGCTCCAGGCGCGCGGCCTGAGGCGCAGCCTTCCCTTCTCCCCCTGCGGGAGAAGGTGGCTCGGCAAAGCCGAGACGGATGAGGGGTCGCTCAGGCCTCTCCGGTTAGCGCACAACCGACCATAAAACGATTCAGCACAGCGCGACCCCTCACCCCACCCCCTCTCCCGCAAGGGGAGAGGGGGTGGGTCGTGCCTTGTCAGCGCGCCTTCAGCGCCCGCTGCAGCAGCTTGCTCGCCGCATTCTGGTCGAGCGGCCCGACATGCTTGTCGAGGATATGGCCATCCGGCCCGATGACGAAGGTCTCGGGCACGCCGTAGACGCCCCATTCGATCGCGCCGCGCCCGGCCCGGTCGACACCGACCGCCGAGAACGGATTGCCGAGCGCACCGAGGAAACGGCGGGCATTCTCGGCCTCGTCCTTGTAGTTCATCCCGACCAGCGCGACCTTGCCTTGCTTGACGGCGTCAGTCTCGGCGAGGCCCATCAGCACGGGATGCTCGACGCGGCAGGGCGCGCACCAACTCGCCCAGACATTGACCAGCGTCGCCTTCCCCCCCGCGAGATCGGCACTGCCGAAGGCCGGCACCGGCTTGCCGTCCCGCTGCAGCCCGTCCAGCGGCGCAAGCGTGATCGCCGGCGCGACACGCCCGATCAGAGCCGAGGGCACCTTGCTCTTGTCGCCACTGAACAGCCCGATGCCGAAGACGATGGCAAGCAGGCCGAAAATGATCAGCGGCGCGAGAAAAACCAGCGGCGAACGCCGCCGCGGCGTGACTTCGACCTGGCTCATGCCGCCTCCCGGCCCGAACGGCGACCGGCGCCGCGACGCTCCAGCGCATCGAGTGCCCGTTTCTGGGCGGCATGGTCGCGCAGGATCGCCAGCGTCAATCCGAGAAGGACGAGCGCCGAGGCGCCATAGGAAGCCAGGATGAAACCGGCATGCGGCCCGATTGCGTCCAGAAATCCGCTCATGCCGGCACTCCCTGCGCCGCCAAGCGGTCGAGCCGCTCGGCTTCGAGGATCGTCAGTGTCCGCACCCGCCTGCGCATGATCTCGGCGCGCATCGCAACCATGTGCAGCGACAGCGCCATCAGCGTGAAACCGACCGCCAGGATCAGCAGCGGCCACAGCATCGCGGGATGGATCGTCGGCCCGCCCATGCGCAGCACCGAGGCCGGCTGGTGCAGGGTGTTCCACCAGTCGACCGAGAACTTGATGATCGGCACGTTGACGAAGCCGACCAGCGTCAGGATGGCGACGGCCCGCGCCGCGCGCGAGGGATCGTCGAGAACCCGCCAGAGCGCGACGATGCCGAGATAGATCAGCAGCAGCACGAGCATGGATGTCAGCCGCGCGTCCCAGACCCAATAGGTGCCCCACATCGGCTTGCCCCAGAGCGCGCCGGTGATCAGGCAGATCAGCGCGAAGCAGGCGCCGATCGGAGCGGCCGCCTTCTGCGCGACATCGGCGAGGGGATGGCGCCAGACCAGCGTGCCCAGCGCCGAAAGCGCCATCATCGAATAGAACATCATGGCGAGCCAGGCGGCCGGCACATGGATGAACATGATCCGGATGGTCTCGCCCTGCTGGTAGTCGGCCGGCGCCTTGAACCAGGCGAGGTACAGGCCAACAATGATCGACAATGTCGCGATCGCGGCAAGCCACGGCAGCAGCACGGCCGAGAAGCGCATGAAGCGCGTCGGATTCGCGAGGTCGATCAGGCTGGCCATGATGCCGGCGATGTCAGTTGCGGGGGCTTGAGCGCCATGGTGGCAGCTTTAGCAATCTCGACGGGTTCCAAGCAATGCGTGGGAGCTGGCTGCGACATCACGAACCGGAGGGGCATCGCTCAATCGGCCGAGCGCAGGGCCGCCGCCGCGGCCACGGTGCCGACCACGATCGCGCCCAGCGAAATCGCGCACAGGATCAGGAACGGCGTCAGGAAAGGCACGGTGCCGCCGACAGCAGCGTTGGCGGAGGACACCCCGAAGATCAGCACCGGCACCGTCAGGGGCGCGACCAGCACCGGCACGATCAGCCCGCCCCGCTTCAGGCTCGCGGCAAGCGCCGCTCCGCCCGCCCCGATGAAGCTCAGGGCCGGCGTGCCCACCAGAAGCGTCGCGACCAGCGGCAACACACCTTCCCCCGGCAACGCCACCAGCAGGCCGAGCAGCGGCGAAACCAGCGCCAGCGGCAAGCCCGTCGTCAACCAATGCGCCAACCCCTTGGCCAGAACCGCCAGTTCCAACGGCAAGGCCGAAGCCCGGATCAGGTCGAGCGAACCGTCCTCCTCGTCGCTCTGGAACAAGCGGTCGAGCCCGATCAGCACCGAAAGCAGCGCGCCGAGCCAGAGGATCGCCGGACCGATCCGTGAGAGCAGGTTGAGATCGGGCCCCAGCGCGAAGGGCACGAGCACGACCATCGTCAGAAAGAAGACGAGCGCCAACTCGCCGCCCCCACCGGCCCGGCTGGCGACGGCAAGGTCGCGCTTCAGGATTGCGAGAAAAGCGCGCTTCATGCCCCGATCCTGATCTCGCGCGTGCCTTCGAGCCCGAGCGGGCCGTGAGTTGCGGCCAGGATCGCACCGCCCTGCGCGAGATGATCGCGCATCAATCCGGCGACCATCGCCTGCGAAGCCGTATCGAGCGCCGAAAGCGGCTCGTCGAGCAGCCAATAGGGACGGCGCGAGACCAGAAGCCGTGCCAGCGCGACCCGCCGCCGCTGCCCGGCCGAGAGATAGCCGGCCGGCAGTTCCGCGGCATGGCCGAGCCCGACCGCCGCCAGCGCCTCGTCCGGGGTCGCTGCGGCATGCCCAAGCACATCCTGCGCGAAGGCGAGGTTTTCGCGCGCGGTCAGCGCAGTCTTGAGTCCGTCGCGATGCCCGACGAGATGCGCGATCTCCGCGAGATCGGCCTCGTCCTCCACGCCCTCCAGCCGGATGCTGCCGCCATCCGGCCTGAGCCTTCCGCAGAGCATCGCGATCAGGCTCGACTTGCCGGCGCCGTTACGGCCGGTCAGCGCGATGGCCTCGCCCGGGCGCAGCGCAAAGCTCAAGCCTTCGAAGATCAACCGGCCGCCACGGCGGCAGGCGAGTTCTTCAGCGTGAAGGCTGGTCGGGGGAAAGGAAGCGGGTTTCAAGGCAGCGCTGCCGCAGATACGTCCGAGCTCATTTCGTTCATCTAGCGCGCTTCTTGGAATTGCTCTATAGAACCCGCGGCTACGCCGCACGCCGATCCGGCGCGGGGCTCGGGCACTCCCGAGGCGGCGCGCGCGTCATGCGCATTAGGCCTTCGAACGGCATCGTCCGCAAGGGCAGTATCCCTTGAAGACATGTCGGTCGCGACCGCAACCCCTTGATCAGGATCAAGCCCGAATGGCCTCGCTCGACTCATTCAAAGCCCGCAAGACGCTCACCGCCGGCGGCAAGACCTACACCTACTACTCCCTTCCCGATGCCGAGAAGAACGGCCTGCCCGGCATCTCCAAGCTGCCCTTCTCGATGAAGGTGCTGCTCGAGAACCTCCTGCAGTTCGAGGACGGCCGCTCCGTCACCAAGGCCGATATCGAGGGCTTCGTCGCCTGGCTCGACGACAAGGGCACCGCCGGCAAGGAGATCGGCTTCCGCCCCGCCCGCGTGCTGATGCAGGACTTCACCGGCGTTCCGGCGGTGGTCGACCTCGCCGCGATGCGCGACGGCGTCAAGGCGCTCGGCGGCGACCCGCAGAAGATCAACCCGCTCGTGCCCGTCGATCTCGTCATCGACCACTCGGTCATCGTCGACGAGTTCGGCACGCCCAAGGCGCTCTCGCAGAACGTCGAGCTCGAATACGAGCGCAATGCCGAGCGCTACAAGTTCCTCAAGTGGGGCCAGGGCGCCTTCGACAATTTCCGCGTCGTCCCGCCCGGCACCGGCATCTGCCACCAGGTCAACCTTGAGTACCTCGCCCAGACCGTCTGGACCCGCAAGGAGACCATCGACGGCGTCGAGGTCGAGGTCGCCTATCCCGATACGGTCGTCGGCACCGATTCGCACACCACCATGGTCAACGGCCTCGCCGTCCTCGGCTGGGGCGTCGGCGGCATCGAGGCCGAGGCCGCGATGCTCGGCCAGCCGCAGTCGATGCTGCTGCCTGAGGTGATCGGCTTCAAGCTGACCGGCTCGCTCAAGGAAGGCATCACCGCGACCGACCTCGTGCTCACCGTCACCCAGATGCTGCGCAAGAAGGGCGTCGTCGGCAAGTTCGTCGAGTTCTTCGGCCCCGGCCTCTACAACCTGACGCTGGCCGACCGCGCCACCATCGCCAACATGGGCCCGGAATACGGCGCGACCTGCGGCTTCTTCCCGGTCGACAGCGAGACGCTGGACTATCTCACCACCACCGGCCGCACGGCCGAGCGCATCGCGCTGGTCGAGGCCTACAGCAAGGCGCAGGGCCTCTTCGCCACGCCTGAGACGCCCGACCCGGTCTTCACTGACACGCTCGCGCTCGATCTCTCCACGGTCCAGCCCTCGATGGCCGGCCCGAAGCGCCCGGAAGGCCGCGTCGATCTCTCCGCCGTCAAGGCCGGCTTCGCCGCCGCGATGGACACCGACTACAAGAAGGGCGCCGAGATTTCGCGTCGCGTTGAGGTCGAGGGCGAGGATTTCGATCTCGGTCATGGTGACGTCGTCATCGCCGCCATCACCTCCTGCACCAACACCTCGAACCCCTCGGTGCTGATGGCGGCGGGCCTGCTCGCCCGCAACGCCGTCGCGAAGGGCCTCAAGGTCAAGCCCTGGGTGAAAACCTCGCTGGCCCCCGGCTCGCAGGTCGTCGCCGAGTATCTCGCCAAGTCCGGCCTCCAGACCGATCTCGACAAGCTCGGCTTCAACCTGGTCGGCTTCGGCTGCACCACCTGCATCGGCAATTCCGGCCCGCTGCCAGCGCCGATCTCGAAGGCGATCAACGAGAAGGGCCTGATCGCGGGCGCCGTCATCTCCGGCAACCGCAACTTCGAAGGCCGCGTCTCGCCGGACGTGCAGGCGAACTACCTCGCTTCGCCGCCGCTGGTCGTCGCCTATGCGCTCGCCGGTTCCATCCAGATGGACCTGACGACGCAGCCGATCGGCCAGGGCTCGGACGGCAAGGACGTCTACCTGAAGGATATCTGGCCCTCCAACAAGGAGATCCAGAGCTTCATCCAGCAGAACGTCACCCGCGCCATCTTCGAGGCGAAATATGCCGACGTCTTCAAGGGCGACGCGCATTGGCAGGCGGTCAACGCCCCGACCTCGGAAACCTATGCCTGGGACGATGCGTCGACCTATGTGCAGAACCCGCCCTATTTCCAGGGCATGGGCAAGAAGCCGGCCGCGATCGGCGACATCAAGGGCGCCCGCATCCTCGGCCTGTTCGGCGACAAGATCACCACCGACCACATCTCCCCGGCCGGTTCGATCAAGGCCGCCTCTCCGGCCGGTCACTACCTGACCGAGAACGGCGTCGCGGTGGCCGACTTCAACCAGTACGGCACGCGCCGCGGCAACCATGAGGTGATGATGCGGGGCACCTTCGCCAATATCCGCATCCGCAACCACATGCTTGGCCCGAACGGTCGCGAGGGCGGCTACACCATCCACTATCCCAGCAAGGAAGAGCTGCCGATCTACGACGCGGCGATGAAGTACCAGGCGGAGAAGGTGCCGCTGGTTATCTTCGCCGGCGTCGAATACGGCAACGGCTCCTCGCGCGATTGGGCGGCGAAGGGCACCAACCTCCTCGGCGTCAAGGCGGTGATCGCCCAGAGCTTCGAGCGCATCCATCGTTCGAACCTGGTCGGCATGGGCGTCGTTCCCTTCACCCTGCAGGAAGGCACGAGCTGGGCCTCGCTCGACCTGAAGGGCGACGAGAGCGTCACCATCCATGGCCTGGCCAACGTCAAGCCGCGCCAGATGATGGAAGCCGAGATCACCTATGCCGACGGCTCGGTGAAGAAGGTGCCGATCCTCTGCCGCATCGATACGCTGGACGAGATCGACTACTTCAAGAACGCCGGCATCCTGCATTACGTGCTGCGCGGCCTCGCCGCGTAAGCCGGAAACGTAGCGACGAGACAGATCATGGCCGGCGCAAGCCGGCCATGACGCATGGGGGACGCCTCCCGGTTGTCCTCGCGCCCGCCGCAGTGTAAGGGGGCGGTTCAGTCATCCTCGGTGGCGACTTGGGGCAAGCGCAGGGCGATATCCCGCGCTCGGATGTCGTCCGCCATCACCGATACCAGACGGGAGCACCCGCAGCATGTCCGCCACGTTCGAGACGGTCGCCGGCATCATTTCCGAAACCTGCGATATTCCGCGGGAGAAGATCACCCCGCAGAGCCACGCGATCGAAGATCTCGGCATCGATTCCCTGGCCTTCCTCGACATCGCCTTCGCGATCGACAAGGCCTTCGGCATCAAGCTGCCGCTCGAGCAGTGGACGCAGGAAGTCAACGAGGGCAAGGCGCCGGCCGAGCAGTATTTCGTGCTCGAGAACCTCTGCAAGCGCATCGACGATCTCGTCGCCGCCAAGAAGGCGTAAAGCCTGCGCTTGAGGCCGCCGGGCTTGAGCCGGCGTCCCTCTCCCGATAGAGCATAGGGGCCGTCGCGCGGATCATCCGATCCGTGTCGCGGCCTTGCGCCGTTCTGGTGCCCAGCAGACCTAAGGATCGCATGCGTCTCGAATATTTCGACATGATCGACAGGGTCGTGACCTTCGATCCGTCGCAGAAGCGCATCGTGACGCGCTCCACCGTCCCTGCCGAGAGCCCGGTTTTCGAGGGTCACTTCCCCGGCCACCCGCTGGTGCCCGGCGTGTTGCTGACCGAGACCATGGCGCAGGCCTCGGGCTATCTCCTGCTCGGTCTCAACGGCCTCTCGCAGATGCCCTTCCTGATGACGGTCGACAAGGCGCGGTTCCGCACCTTCGTCGAGCCTCGCACCGAGCTGGAAGCCAGTGCAGAGCTGATCATCGAGGGTTCCGGCTACGCCGCGACCAAGGTGAAGCTGACCAGCGAAGGCAAGCCGATCTGCGATGCCGAGCTGCGCTTCCGCCTGATGCCTTTCCCCGCCGATATGCGCGCGCTGATGCAGAGCCGCATCGCAGCTATCGGCCTGACACCGGAGCCTGCCCCATGAACCGCCGCGACGTGGTCATCACCGGCATCGGTATCGCCTCCAGCCTCGGCGAAGGCGTCGAGGCCCATGCCGCCGCGCTCGCCGCCGGCGGCCCGCCGGTCGTCGATACCGAGAGCTTCAAGCCCTATCCGCTCCACCCGCTGGCGCCGCTGGAGCTGGACAAGCAGATCCCGAAGAAATCCGACCAGCGCCAGATGGAACCCTGGCAGCGGCTTGGCGTTTACGCAGCCGGCCTCGCCCTCGATTCCGCCGGGCTGAAGGACGACACCGAGGCGAAGAGCGCGCTGCAGGTCATCGTCGCCGCCGGTGGCGGTGAACGCGATCACGCCGTCGATGCGGCGATTCTGGAAGGCCTGCGCGGCGCCAACGAGCCCGGTGCCTTCCTCAACGAACGCCTGATGAGCGATCTCAGGCCGACGCTGTTCCTGGCCCAGCTCTCCAACCTGCTCGCCGGCAATATCGCCATCGTCCACGGTGTCACCGGCCCCTCCCGCACCTTCATGGGCGAGGAGCAGGCCGGCGTCGACGCGGTCCGTACCGCCCATGCCCGCATCGCCTCGGGCCAATCCGACCTGATGCTGGTCGGTGGCGCCTACAATGCCGAGCGGCGCGACATGCTGCTGCTCTTCGAGCTCGGCGGCTATCTGCACCGCGACGATTTCAAGCCGGTCTTCGAACGCGAAAGCGCTCCGGGCCTGATCACCGGCAGTGCCGGCGCCTTCCTCGTGCTGGAATCGGCCGAGCGCGCCGCGGCTCGCGGCGCCAAGGCCTATGCGAAGCTCAAGCATACCGGCGCCGCGCGCAGCCGTCGCGAGGCTGGCACGGTCCAGTCGGCCCTGACGACGCTGCTCGGCGGCTTCGGCCCGGTCGGCGGCGACGCGCTCGCCATCTCCGCCGCGACCGGCTGCGCCGGCATCACCGGCGAGGAAGCGGCTGCCATCACCGCGGCCGCCCCTTCCGCCAAGCGCATCGCGGCCGGCGATCTCGTTGGCCATGGCGTCGAGGCAGCCTTCCCGGTTTCGGTGGCGCTCGCGGCAATCGCCCTGTCAGCCGGACAGGCCAGGGAAGCGATCGTCACCGGCGCCGGCCACTGGCGTGGCGAAGGCGCCGCGCATCTTGTTCAAGCGTGAGGGTAAAGCCATGACCACGCATCGCGACGCCAAGGGTCGTCCGCTCGTCGCCGTCACCGGGCTGGGCGTCGTCACCTCGCTCGGCCAGGGCAAGGACACCAACTGGCAGGCCCTGACGGCAGGCAAGTCAGGTATCCACCGCATCGATCGCTTCCCGACCGAGGGTCTGAAGACCAGCATCGGCGGCACCGTCGATTTCCTGTTCGACGGTCCCTTCACCGCCCCGCAGCTCTCCGAGAAGCTCGCGACGCTCGCGGCCGAGGAGGCCGTCAGCCAGAGCGGCATCGGCTCGGCCGGCGATTTCCCGGGCGAACTCTTCATGGCCGTGCCGCCCGTCGAGATGGAATGGCCGCAGAAGCAGGCGATGGCCCAGGCCACCTCCGGCGAAGCGGACTACGACGGCCTGCTGCGCACCGCTGCCACCGGCAAATTCCGGGCGATGCACGAGCTCTTCGTCTTCGGCGGCGTCGCCGACCATATCGCCGACCGGTTCGGCACCAAGGGCTCGCCGATCTCGCTCTCGACCGCCTGCTCGTCCGGCGCGACCGCGATCCAGATGGGCGTCGAGGCGATCCGCCGCGGCGATACCCAGGCCGCTCTCTGCATCGGCACCGACGGCTCGATCCATGCCGAGGCGCTGATCCGCTTCTCGCTCCTCTCCGCCCTCTCGACCCAGAACGATCCGCCGGAAGGCGCGGCCAAGCCGTTCTCGAAGAATCGCGACGGCTTCGTCATGGGCGAGGGCGCCGGCGCCCTGGTGCTGGAGGACTACGACCATGCTCTGGCACGCGGCGCGACCATCTTGGGCATCGTCGCCGGCTGCGGCGAGCGCGGCGACGGCTTCCACCGCACCCGCTCGAGCCCGGACGGCAAGCCGGCCATCCTCGCCATGCAGGACGCGCTGGCCGATGCCGGTCTGACGCCTGACGATGTCGATTACATCAACGCCCACGGCACTTCGACACCGGAGAACGACAAGATGGAGGCGATGAGCTGCGCCGCCGTCTTCGGCGAGCGCATGGCGACGCTGCCGATCTCCTCGAACAAGTCGATGATCGGCCACACGCTGACGGCGGCCGGCGCGGTCGAGGCGGTGATCTCCTTCCTCACCATCGCCAACGGCACGATCCCGCCGACGATCAATTATGTGAGCCCCGATCCGGCCATCGCACTCGACGTCGTGCCGAACGAGGCCCGCAAGGCGAAGGTCAGGACGGTGATCTCCAACTCCTTCGGCTTCGGCGGGCAGAACACCTGCCTCGTGCTGACGGCACCTCCGGAGGCTGCATGACCAAGATTCTTGTCACCGGCGGCGCCAAGGGTGTCGGCGCCGCGATCGTGCGCGCGCTCGCTGCGGCAGGGCACGATGTCGACTTCACCTTCCGCTCCTCCGCCGACCAGGCGAAGGCGTTGGCGCAGGAGATCGCCGCCAGCCATCCCGGCCGCGCCATCACGGCGCTGCCGCTCGACCTCTCCGACAAGGAGGCGCTCGACGCCTTCTGCGAGGCGCGCGAGGGCGAGAGCTATTTCGGCCTCGTCCACAATGCCGGCCAGCCCTATGATTCGCTCGCCGCGATGATGGTGCAGGACAAGGCGGAAGCGGCGATGCAGGTCAATTTCTGGGCCTTCACCCGCCTCGCCAAGAGCCTGATGCGCACCATGATCCGCGCCCGCGCGGGACGCATCGTCGCAATCGGCTCGGTCGCAGCTTTGCGCGGCAATCCCGGCAACGCGGCCTATGCGGCCTCCAAGGGCGCGCTGATCTCCTATGCCAAGACGCTTGCGGTCGAGACCGGCAAGCGCGGCGTCACCGTCAACGTGATCGCGCCGGGCTTCGTCGACACCGACATGATGGCGCCCTACGCCGCCTATCGCGACAAGATGCAGGCGCAGATCCCCGCCGGCCGCTTCGCCAAGCCCGAAGAGGTCGCCGGCCTCGCCGCCTTCCTGATGAGCGAGCCCGCCGCCTATATCAGCGGTACCGTGCTGCCGATCGATGGCGGCCTGACGGCGCAGCTCGGCGTGCATCGCTGAGTTCGACCAGGGCCGCCGTTCATGCTATGGTTCACCTCGAACCGGAGTGAACCGACATGACGGCAGCCTTCACCATCCGCCTCGACGACGAGATGCTGGCCAAGCTCGACGCGCTGGCCGCCGACACCGACCGCTCGCGCAACTGGATCGCGGCCAAGGCGATCCAGGACTATGTCGAACTGAATGCTTGGCAAATCCAGCGGATCAAGGAAGGCATTGCCGAAGCCGATCGGGGCGAATTCGCGACGGATGAGGAAGTCGCGGCGGTGTTCAATAAATACAAGGCCATGGCCGAGTGAAGCTCATCTGGACGAAGCGCGCGCTACGCGAACTCGATCAGATATTTGCGTTCGTCGCGCGGGATAGCCGATCCGCTGCGACAGCACTGGTCGATCTGGTCGAGAAGCGATCCGCGATGCTCGTCAGCCACCCGGAAATCGGGCGGCCGGGCCGGAGCGATGGGACCCGCGAACTCGTCCTCACTGGAACGCCCTATATCCTGCCCTACCGCGTCCGCGACGGCCGCGTCGAAATCCTCGCTGTGATTCATACCTCCCGGCAGTGGCCGGACCAGCTCTGAAAGAACTCGAACCCTCATGCGTTCCCTCCAACTCCATGGCGACCGTGATCTCCGTCTCGAGGAGATCGAGCCGCCGCCGCCGCCCGCTCCCGGCGAGGTGCAGATCCGTATCAAGGCAGTCGGGCTCAACTATCTCGACCTCTGGGGTTTCCGCGGCATGGCCTTCGCCAAGCGCAAGATGCCGCAGGCGGCCGGCGTCGAGGCGGCCGGCGAGATCGTCTGCGTCGGCGAGGGCGTCACTGGCTTCGCACCCGGCGACACCGTCACCGCCTATGGCGCCGATACCTGCGGCCAGTGCAAGGCCTGCCGCGAAGGCCGCGACAATCTCTGCGAGAACGTCGCCGGCATCATGGGCTTCCATATCGACGGATTCGCCCGCGAACTGCTCAATCGTCCGGCTCGCCTCACCATCAAGGCGCCCAAGGGCGTCTCCTTCGAAGATGCGGCCTGCGCGCCGATCGGCTTCGGCACGGTCCAGCACATGCTCTTCGACAACGCGAAGCTGGAGCCCGGCGAATCCGTGCTCGTCCATGCCGGCGGCTCCGGCATCGGCACGGCCGCGATCCTGATGGCCAAGGCCATCGGCTGCACGGTCTATACGACGGTCGGCGATGACGAGAAGGGCGCCAAGGCCAAGGCATTGGGCGCCGACCACGTCATCAACTACCGTGAGGACCGCTTCGAGGGCGTCGTCCGCAAGCTCACCGGCCGCAAGGGCGTCGATGTCGTGTTCGAGCACGTTGGCGCCGACACCTGGAACGGCTCGCTGCTGTGCCTGAAGCGCGGCGGCCGGCTCGTCACCTGCGGCGCGACCTCCGGCCCCTCGGCGACGATCAACCTGATGCAGCTCTTCCAGCAGCAATACCGCATCACCGGCTCCTTCGGCTGCCGCATCGAGAACATCGCGCAGTCGCTGGAGAAGATGGCCGGCGGCATGAAGCCGGTGATCGATTCGGTCTTCCCGCTTGCCGAATTCGAGAAGGGCCTCGCCCGGATCGAGGGCCGCAAGGTCTTCGGCAAGGTCGTCATCGCCTTCTGACCGGGAGCTGTTTCCCGCCAAGGACTTGACGCGGGCGGCTTCCTGCCCCAGATCGCCCGTTCAAGGCCCGGTCTTGCTCTCGGCACGGGCGATCTAGAGCATTTTCAAGCGAAGTGGGCACCGGTTCGCGTGAAGAAAATGCGACCAAACAAATGGGCGGAGCAGGTGTGCGTTGCGCAGCAACGCGGACTTGCTCTGAGGCAGGACCGACCTTGAGACGATTGAAGGCTATCGCCGCGCGCGCCGGCGCCGCGGTGATGATCGGCGTGATCCGCGCCCTGTTCGCATTCCTGCGCATGCTCGGCCCCGAGCGTGCCAGCGATCTCGGCGGCTGGCTGCTGCGCACCGCAAGCCCGCTGATCCCGGTCAATCGCGTCGCGCTGGCCAACATCCGCGCGGCCTTTCCCGAGAAGGACGAGGCCGAGGTCAAGCGCATCGCGCGCGGCGCCTGGGAGAATCTCGGCCGCGTCGCCGGCGAATACGCCCATCTCAAGACGCTCTTCGATTACGACTACCTCAACCCCGACAAGCCCTCGCGCGTCGAGGTCGCGGGGATCGAGCACTTCATCGCGCTGAAGGACGACGAGAAGCCCGGCCTGATCTTCTCGACCCATCTCGCCAATTGGGAGCTGCCGGCGATCTGCGCCCAGGCCTACGATCTCGAAACCACCGCCGTCTTCCGCGCCCCGAACGACCCGGCAATCGCTGCCGTCGTCCACGAGATCCGCTCCGGCACGATGGGCGGGCTAGCCGCTGCGAAGCAGGGTGCAGCCTTCGCCATGCAGGGCGTGCTGGAGAATGGCGGCCATCTGGGCATGCTGATCGACCAGCATTTCACACGTGGCGTCGTGGTGCCGTTCTTCGGCCGCCCGGCCTTGACCAACCCGATCATGGGCAAGTTCGCCAAGCGCTTCGAATGCCCCGTCCATGGCGTACGCGTCATCCGCCTGCCGAACCACCGCTTCCGGCTCGAACTGACGCCGCCGCTCGATCTGCCGCGCGACGCCAATGGCGAGATTGACGTGCAGGGCGCAATGGCGATGATGACGGCCGTGGTCGAGGGCTGGGTGCGCGAGTATCCCGAACAATGGCTCTGGATGCATCGCCGCTGGCGGCCCAATATGATCTCGGCCGTTGCGCGCGACGCCTTTGATCACGCCAGCGCGACCGTGCCCGTTTTCAAGGCAACGTGATTTCCCTCGCAAGCCGATTGCGGGCTTTGGTAACCTCCGGAAAAGACGTCACCCGCAGAGTCCCGATCATGTCCTCTCGCCCGCGCCATCTCGCAGCGACCGTTGCCGCCTTTGCCTTGGGCATGGCGGCCGCTCACGCGCAGACGCCGGCGAAGGCACCCAGGGCGGTCATCGAGCTCTTCACCAGCCAGGGCTGCTCCTCCTGCCCGCCGGCCGATGCTCTGGTCGTCGAGCTGGCCAAGAATCCCGAACTGATCGCCCTGACCCTGCCGGTGACCTATTGGGATTATCTCGGCTGGAAGGACACGCTCGGCAAGGATTCCTTCGCCCGGCGCCAGAAATTCTACGCCAAGGCCCGGGGCGACGGTCAGGTCTACACGCCGCAGGTGGTGATCAATGGCGCTGCCCACGCGATCGGCTCGGAGCGGGCGGAGATCGAGAAGGCGGTCAACCAGTTCGCGGCAACCGGCTTCGCCGCCCGCATCGCCTTGAAGGAAGAGAACGGCGCTCTCCAGATCAAGGTCGCCCCGGCCAGCGGCGAGAGCGAGGCCACGGCCGGCATCTGGGTGCTGCCGACCACGCATCAGGCAGCGGTGCCCATCACGCGCGGCGAGAACCAGGGCCGTACGCTGTCCTATGCCAATGTCGTGCGCGGCATGGTGCGCGTCGGCGACTGGACCGGCAGGGAAACGACCGTCACCGCCCCGCTTTCGGCGACACAGGCGCCGGAGGCCGATGGCTATGTCGTCGTCGTCCAGGCCGAGCGCCCCAACAAATACGGCCACATGATGCCGGGCGCGATCCTCGGCGCCGCGAAGGGGTTGGCCAAGCGCTGAGCGTTTTCCGCTCCACCGAGCGGTGTGGACGATGACCGGGTTGCCCCGGTCGCCTGCTTTGTCATTCCGGGTTCGCGCCTGCGGCGCGCCTCGGAATGACAAAGGTAGTGCACACGCTGCCTAAAGCAGGATCACCTTGTTCGAGAGCTCGTCGACATCGCCGGGCACGGGCGGCACATGCTGTCCCAGCACCGTCCCGACGGAACCCACGGCGGCGATCAGCCCTTCGGTCAGGCGATCCTCCCGCGCGGCAGCGAGCAGCGGCTCGATGATGCCGCGCCAGGTATCCTTCTCGACCAGCCCGTCGATGCCGGTATCGGCCAGGATCTCGGCATAGCGCTCCTGCAGGGCGATATAGAGCAGCACGCCGGTGCGCCCCTTCGTCCGGGTCAGGCCGCGCGCCGTGAACTCGCGCAGCGCCGCATCATGCGCACGTCGGCGCTTGACAAAACCCGGCACGAAGCGTCCGCCTCGGCCGTACCAGAGCAGGCTCGCCAGCAATCCGGCGGCGCAGATCAACTGGATCAGGAAGATGCGCTGCGCGCTCATCACCGTCAGCCACAGCAGCGGCCACGGCACGAACAGCGCGAGCGTCAGCGCCATCATCGCCGGGACATTGCGATAGCTCGACGCGGCCCGGTCGATCACCACGACGATCTCGCCTGCGGTCAGACTTTCGGCCCGGCGCACAGCCTCCGCGATCGCATCCCTGTCGGCTGAATCCATCACCAGTCTCCCGAAGCCCCGCCGCCGCCGGACGAACCGCCGCCACCTGAAAATCCGCCGCCGCCCGAGCTCCAGCCGCCTCCGCCGCCGCTCCAGCCCGAGCTGGAACCCGAGCCCGTGCTCCAGCCCGTGCTCTGCGGCAGCGTCACCCATTGCCCGTTGCGCAGGCGATGCCGGCGCGCGCCGCCCTGCTGGCTCAAGCCCCGCAGGAACGCGACGATGAACAGGAAGATGAAGATCATCGCGATGATCACCGCGATGTCCTCGCCCAGCGTGCTCTCGTCCGAGCGCACCTCGGCCCTGCGCTGCCATTCCTCGGCATCCCCCGCGAGAATGGTCAGTATGGCGTCGACGCCGCCCTCGATCCCCCCGGCGAAATCGCCGGTCTTGAACTTGGGCGCGATCGCCGTAGTGATGATTACCTTGGAGAGCGCGTCGGTCAGCGCCCCTTCCAGGCCGTAGCCGACCTCGATGCGGACCTTGCGCTCCTTCGGCGCGACGATCAGCAGCGCGCCGTTGTTCTTCGCCTTTTCGCCGAGCTTCCAGTGCCGGAAGAGCCCGTTGGCGAAATCCTCGATCGTCACATCCTGCAGCGAGGGCACCGTCGCGACCACGACCTGGTCGGAGGTCTTGTCCTCATGCGCCTTGAGCTTGTCTTCGAGCCGCTGCCGGACATCCGGCGCGAGCAGGTTGGCGCCATCGACGACCCGCCCGGTCAGTGCGGGATAGCGCGGCTCGGCGAATGCAGAGAAAGCGCAAAACAAAAAGAGGAAGAATGCGGAAACGCAACGCAGAACCCCTCTCCTGTAAGGAGAGGGGCAGGGGTGAGGTGTAGGCCGTTGGACCATTAGAGTTCCGAGCCAACCGCTGCCGCAGCAAGGGCTAGGCCAAGACGTTTCCCGTCCTGCCCTCACCCCTGCCCCTCTCCCACTCGGGAGAGGGGTTCCGCGTGCCTCTTTTGGCAAGACCATAGGCTCTTCAGAACTTCACCGCCGGCGGCCGGTCCGCTCCGGCGGTCGCCGCGAACGTCTCCATCGGCTTGGCGCCCCAGAACAGCTTCGCCCAGATCACACCCGGGAAGGTGCGAATCTCGGTGTTGAAGGCCAGCACCGCCTGGATGTAGTCGCGCCGCGCCACCGCGACCCGGTTCTCGGTGCCTTCGAGCTGCGACTGCAGGGCGAGGAAGTTCTGGTTGGACTTCAGCTCCGGATAGCGCTCGACCGTGACGAGCAGCCGCCCGAGCGCGCCGGTGAGCTGGTTCTGCGCGTCCTGGAATTCCTTGAACTTCGCGGGGTCGTTGATGGTCGAGGCGTCGACCTTGACCTGGCTCGCCTTGGCGCGGGCCTCGACCACCGCGGTCAGGACCTCGCGCTCCTGCGCGGCATAGCCCTTCACCGTCTCCACCAGATTCGGGATCAGGTCGGCGCGGCGCTGATACTGGTTCTGCACCTCGGACCAGGCGGCTTTCGCCTTTTCCTCCAGCGTCGGCACGTTGTTGTAGCCGCAGCCGGCCAGCACGACGCCGAGCATGCCGAGAATGAGCCAGGTGAGCGGCCGGCGAAGATGAGTCGAAAACGACATGCCGAAAACCCCTTTTGGCAACGTCAGAACTAGCGATTCGGACCTTACTCGCCAGCGCCCGCCCATCCAAGCTGTCACGCTGCGACGAATGGCCTATCGTGCGATTCTCACTGGAGCTTCGCCCATGCGCCTGTCTCTCTTTCTCTCTCTGTCATCCGCCCTGCTGGCCGCGCAGATCGCCGTCGCCCAGCCACAAGCGCCCGCCCCCGAGGCTGCGACCGGGCGCGCCACCAAGACCCTGGGCACAGCCCAGCGCTTCATGGCCGCCGCCGCCAATCCGCTGGCCGCGACGGCCGGCCGCGAGATCCTGCGCGCCGGCGGCAGCGCGGCGGACGCCGCCATCGCGATCCAGCTCGTCCTGAACCTCGTCGAGCCGCAGAGTTCCGGCATCGGCGGCGGCGCCTTCTTCGTCCATTGGGACGAGGCCGGCCGCAAGGTCACGACGCTGGACGGGCGCGAGACCGCGCCCGCCGCCGCCAAGCCCGACCGCTTCATGAGGGACGGCAAGCCGATGCCGTTCCGCGAGGCCGTGGTCGGCGGCCGCTCCGTCGGCGTGCCCGGAACGCTGAAGCTGCTGGAAGAGGCGCATCGCCGCTGGGGCAAGCTGCCCTGGGCCGATGTCGTCGCGCCCGCGGTAAAACTGGCGGAAGAAGGCTTCGCGATCTCGCCGCGCCTCAACGGCCTGCTGGCCGGTGAAAAGGACCTCCCGAAGAACGCCCTGGCTGCTGCCTATTTCTACGAGCCGGACGGCAAGCCCAAGACCGTCGGCACCATCCTGAAGAACCCGGCCTTCGCCGCGACGCTGCGCGCCGTGGCCGCACAGGGCTCGGAAGCCTTCTACAAAGGACAGATCGCCGAGGACATCGTCGCGACGGTGACCGGCCACCCGACCAATCCCGGCGACATCACGCTGGCCGACCTCGCGGGCTACAAGGTCGAGGAACGCGACCCGGTCTGCGGCGCCTACCGCATCTGGCGCCTCTGCGGCATGGGCCCGCCGAGCTCGGGCGCCGTCGCGCTCCAGCAGATGCTCGGCATCCTCGAAGGCCAGGACCTGCGCCGCATCGGGCAGGGCGCCGATGCAGCCCACTGGTTCACGGAGGCAGGCCGGCTCGCCTTCGCCGATCGCGCGCTTTATCTCGCCGATCCCGCCTTCATCAGTGTGCCCGTGCGCGGCCTGATCGATCGCGACTATATCCGCTCGCGCGCCGGCCTTGTCAGTCCCGAGCGCTCGATGGGCCGCGCCAAGCCCGGCGATCCGCCACATCGGCGCGCGCAGCTCCTTGCCCCCTCCGACGGCATCGAGAACGGCACCAGCCATATTTCGGTGGTCGATGCGGACGGCAATGCCGTCGCCATGACCACGACGATCGAGGACGGTTTCGGCTCCCGGCTGATGACCAAGGGCGGTTTCCTGCTCAACAACGAGCTGACCGATTTCAACTTCGCACCCGAGGAGGACGGCAAGCCCGTCGCCAACCGCGTCGAGCCCGGCAAGCGCCCGCGTTCCTCGATGGCGCCGACGCTCGTCTTCGACGCTTTCGGCCGGCTCCATGCCGTGGTCGGCTCGCCCGGCGGCAGCCAGATCATCGGCTATGTCGCCAAGACGCTGGTTGCCCTGCTCGACTGGAAGATGGACCCGCAACAGGCCGTCGATTTCGGCAATTTCGGTAGCCGCAACGGCCCGACCGAGCTGGAGAAGGGCACCGAGGCCGAAGCCTGGAAAGCGGCTCTGGAGGCCAGAGGCCACGAGGTCCGCCTGCTGGAGATGACCTCGGGCACGCAGGCCATCGTCAAGACGCCGGAAGGCTTTCTGGGCGGCGCCGACGGCCGCCGCGAAGGCGTCGCGATCGGCGACTGAGCAGGATTACTGTTGCGCCGGGCGCTCGCCACCAGCGCCGCGCCCGGCGATCAGCCAGTAGACGAAGCCCGTCGCCGCGCCGACCAGGAAGAGCCCGGAGATGATCTGGATCTCGGCCGTGCTCGGCGCGCGCGACAGCCGCAGCATCGCGAGCGGCAGGAGCGCAGCCAGAAGCCCGGTGAAGCCGCTCTGGAGCAGGCCGCTGCGCAGACGGAAGAGTTCGGAGCCAACCGCGACCAGCACCACCGGCGCCACGATGATCGCCATGCCGAGCTTGCCGATCAGGGCAAAGGCCGCCTGAGCGGCCGGCGCCGGATCGATCCCGCTCTCGGCGAGCCCGAACAGGATATCGATCAACCGCTCGATACCGCCGCCGATCAGCATGGCCACGGCGGGCGAAGCAAAGCTCGCCGCTCCCAGGAAGAACACGCCCGCCCCCATCGCGACGAGGCAGGCGAACGGGATCAGCAGGAGCCAGCGCAGCAAGGCTTATTCCGCCGCCACAGCCGGAGCGTCGGCCTGCGCCTCGTCCAGCATGAGCCGGGCGCGGGCGGAGAGTTTTTCCGTCTCGCTCTTGAGCTGGCCGCAGGCGGCGAGGATGTCGCGCCCGCGCGGCGTGCGCACCGGCGAGGCATAGCCGGCGCGGAAGACGATCTCGGAGAAGCGCTCGATCCGGTCCCAATCCGAGCACTCGTATTTAGTGCCGGGCCACGGGTTGAACGGGATCAGGTTGATCTTGGCCGGGATGCCCTTGAGCAGGCGGACGAGCTCGCGCGCTTCGGCGTCGGAATCGTTCACGCCCTTCAGCATCACGTATTCGAAGGTGATGCGCTTGGCGTTCGACAGGCCCGGATAGTTCCGGCAGGCCTCGAGCAGGTCCTTGATCGGGTATTTCTTGTTGAGCGGCACCAGCTCGTTGCGCAGGTCGTCGCGCACGGCATGCAGCGAGATCGCCAGCATCGTGCCCATCTCCTCGCCGAGCGGGCCGATCTGCGGCACCACGCCCGAGGTCGAGACGGTGATGCGGCGGCGCCCGATCGACAGGCCCTGATCGTCCGTGATCACGGCGATCGCATCGCGCACGCCGTCGAAATTATAGAGCGGCTCGCCCATGCCCATGAAGACGATGTTCGAGACGAAGCGCCCGCCATCGTTGGGAACGAAAGCGCCGTCCGGTGCCGCGCGATTCGGGAAATCGCCAAGCCGGTCGCGCGCCACCATCACCTGGGCGACGATCTCCTCGGTCTTGAGGTTGCGCACCAGGCGCTGCGTGCCGGTATGGCAGAAGGTGCAGGTCAGCGTGCAGCCGACCTGGCTGGAGACGCAGAGCGTGCCGCGATCGACCTCGGGGATATAGACGCATTCGATCTCGGCGCCGCGATCATGCGGGCCAGTCGAGGGCATGCGCATCAGCCATTTGCGGGTGCCGTCGGTCGAGACCTGCTCGGCCGTGACGGTCGGTAGGTCGAGCGAGAAACGCTCGGCGAGCTCACCGCGCAGCCCCTTGCCGATCGTCGTCATCGCGTCGAATTCGCGCACGCCGTAATGGTAGATCCAGTTCCAGAGCTGGCCGACGCGCATGCGCCGCTCCTTCTCGGGCACGCCGATCTCGGCCAGCGCCTCAAGCAAGCCAGCGCGGGTGCGCCCGACCAGCGAAGGGCGTCGCAAAACGGGTTCGGCCGCCGGAGCGGCGGTAGCGGGAACGGATGCGGTCATCGGAGCTCTGTCGTCGCCCATCGGGGAAGGCGCGGGATTTCGCGGCTCCCTAGCACAATTCGGGCAAAAGCGGAAATCCGCCCTCCACGCGGATCATCCCAGCCACGGCGAAACGGAAAGCCGGGATGACGGCGTGGAGCCTTTCAGCCTTACTTGCAGGCGTCCTCAGCCCGCTTCACGATCTGGCTGATGCCGGCGAGCGAGTACTTGTCGCTGGTCGGGTTGCCGCGCTTGGAGGTGCCCTTGATCTCCAGCCCGGAGCCACGGCGCAGCGAGTCGAGCATGCGCGGCTCCTCGGCCGGGTTCTTCAGCCACATGTTCTGGCCCTTGGCGACCAGCGCGAAACGCTCGTTGCCGACGATCGCCTGATGCTCGACCCCTTCCTTGAGGTCGAAATTCATCACGAAGCTGATCTCGTTGCGCACGCCCTCGCCCGGCCGGCTGGAGACGAAGAGCAGGCCTTCGACATCCTTGAGATTGGCGGGGATGCGGGTCTCGGCCTTGGACAGAGCGTAGCAGACCTTGGAACGACCCTGCTGCGACGAGAAGGCCTGCCATTTTCCGGCCGTCTCCAGCAGCATGGCCTGGCCCTGGCCAGGACTGGCGGCAGCGGCGGCGGCCGGAGCGGGCTTGGCGCGCTGCTGGGCGGCTGCGCCTGTCGGCAGCAACAAAACAGCAATGCCGCCCGCCGCGAGGGTGGCAGCAAGAGCGGAACGGGGGGCAGCGGCGCGGGAGGTGCGGAGGAACGAGTTGATCATGGACCGCCATCAGTCACTAAAAAACTTAATACCGCGTTTACCACCTGTTGATCAGGCGATCGCGCGGGAACGGCGGAATAGAGTGTCACGATCCTGGCGAAAATACGAATGATGACGGGGCGGTTCCGTGCCGCCTCCGGCCATGCCAAAATCGGGCGCGATGAGGACGAAGGCGGATCGACGATGAAGGCCCTGCTCTGCGACCATTACGGCTCGGCCGGTGAGCTGGCGATCCGCGACCTGCCCGATCCGATCCCCGGCCCCGGCGACGTCGTGATCGCAGTAAAGGCCGCCGCCCTCAACTTCTTCGACACATTGATCATTCAGGGCCGCTACCAGACGAAACCCGCATTCCCGTTCTCACCCTCGGCCGAATGCGCCGGCACGATCAGCGCCGTCGGCGAGGGCGTGACCGGCTGGCAGGTCGGCGAGCGCGTCGCGGCCTGGCTGGGTTACGGCGCAGCGCGCGAAAAGGTTGCGGTTTCCGCCGATCAGCTCATCCGCATTCCCGAGCGGCTCGACGATGCGCAAGCGGCCGGCCTCTTCGTGACCTACGGCACCGCGATGCATGGCTTGATCCAGCGCGCCGGACTGAAGGCCGGCGAGACGCTCGCCGTCCTCGGCGCCTCCGGCGGGGCGGGTCTGGCGGCGGTCGAGATCGGCGCGCTGCTCGACGCCCATGTCATCGCCTGCGCCTCCTCGGCCGACAAGCTCGCGCTCGCCCGCGAGCACGGCGCGCAGGAGGAGATCGATTATGCCCGCGACGACATTCGGGCCGAATTGAAGAAGCTCACCGAAGGCCGCGGCGTCGATGTGCTCTACGACACGGTGGGCGGCGAATTGGCCGAGCCGGCCCTGCGCTCGATGGCCTGGGAGGGGCGCTATCTGGTGGTCGGCTTTGCCGGCGGCGAAATCCCGAAAATCCCGCTCAACCTCTTGTTGTTGAAGGGCTGCGACCTGCGCGGCGTGTTCTGGGGCCAGTTCGTCGCGCGCGACCCGGCCGGCCACCGCCGCAACATGGAGCGCCTGCTGGACTGGGCAGCGGGCGGTCATATCCGCGCCCATGTCCATGCCACGATCCCGCTCGAACGCTGGACCGAGGCCTACGCGCTGATCGCCGACCGCAAGGCCAAGGGCAAGATCGTCCTGACGCTCTGACAATCGCGTTCCACGAAGACCTCGAAAAAGCCCACCGCCGTCATCCCGGGCGACCGGAGGGAGACCCGGGATCCATGCCTGAACCTCTACCGTAGGCGCTCCGGCATGGATCCCGGATCGGCGCCGCTCACGCGGCTTGTCCGAGATGACCGCGTGTTTCCGGTGAAAGCGAACTAAAGCTCCGCCATCGCCTGCTTCGCCCGCTCGCGATGCTCGATCGTGATCGAGCCGGCAACGGCTGCGATCGCAGCCGCGATCACCGCCGCATCATCGGTGAAGCCGAGCAGCGGCATGATGTCCGGCAGCGCATCCACCGGCAGCACGAAATAGCCGAGCGCGGCGAGCAGCGTCAGCCGGACGCGCCGCGGCGTCGCCGGATCGCGGGCGCAGAACCACGCGGCCAGCAGATCCTCCGCGAACGGAATACGCTTCGCGACGCGCTTGAGCCGGGCCATGAAATCGGCGCCGAACTTCGCCTCGTCGCGCAGGCTCTTGCGGATCGCCTCCATCTCCTCCCGGCTGAAGCTTGCGCTGAACCCCTCGCTCATCCCTGTCTCACTCCTTGGCGGTCGATGACGCCGATGATCGCGCAACCATAATCGGCGCGCCCTATCGAAAGATGGCCCCGGCGCAATCCTGCACAAGAGGCGGTTCCGAAAACCCGCTTGGAGCGGCGCGAAACGCCCTCTAAACCGGCTATCACAACAAGATTGACGGGAAACGCGCCATGAAACTCGATTCCTCCCTCGCCGCCATCGTCACCGGCGGCGCCTCCGGCCTCGGCGAGGCGACCGCGCGCATGCTGGCCGGCCAGGGCGTCAAGGTCGCGCTGCTCGATCTCAATGCCGAGCGCGGCGAGGCCATCGCCAAGGAGATCGGCGGCGTCTTCGCCCTCTGCGACGTCACCAGCGAGGCCTCGGTTGACGAAGCCTTGGCCAAGGCCCGCGCCGCCCATGGCGTCGCCCGCATCATCGTCAACTGCGCCGGCATAGCGCCCGGCCGCCGCGTCGTCTCGAAGAAACGCGACACCGGCGAGCTGATCGCCCATGACCTCGCCACCTTCGAAAAGGCGGTCGCGATCAATCTGACCGGCACCTTCCGCATCATCGCCAAGTCGGCGGTCGCGCTCGCCGGGCTCGATCCGGTGACGGAGGATGGCGGCCGCGGCGTCATCATCTGCACGGCCTCGGTCGCGGCCGAGGACGGCCAGATCGGCCAGGCGGCCTATGGCGCCTCCAAAGCCGGCGTCGTCGGGCTGACCCTGCCGGTCGCGCGCGATCTCGCCGGGGTCGGCATCCGCATCGTCACGATCATGCCCGGCCTGTTCGAAACCCCGATGTTCGCCGGCTTGCCCGACGACGCCAAGGCCTCGCTCGCCGTCTCCGTGCCGCATCCCTCGCGCCTCGGCCGCCCGGCTGAATATGCGGCGCTCGCCCGCAGCATCATCGAGAACGACATGCTGAACGGCACCGCGATCCGCCTGGACGGCGCGATCCGGCTGGCGCCGAAATAGTACCGTCATTGCGAGCGTAGCGAAGCAATCCAGGGGCAGCAGAGCTCTACGTCCTCCTGGATTGCTTCGTCGCTACGCTCCTCGCAATGACGCCCTCAGACGATGCGATAGACCTCGCCGGCGCTGCGATCCCGGTAGAGGTCCACGCGCTCGCCGTTCCAGTGATAATCGAGATGCCGGCCCTGAACCGGGTGGCTGGCGCCGTCGGGGTAGAACAGCCCCGCGCATTCGCCGCCGGGGCAGCGCACGCTGGGATAGGCGATGCCGGCAGAGCCCAGCCCACGCAAGCCGATGCCGAGCGCCTGGCTCTCGGTGTAATCCGTGGGATCGAGCGCCGGGGCAGCTTCGACCCCGAGCGAACGGATATCGTGAAGCTCCGCGTCGACCTCCATTACGATCTCGCGGAATTGCGAGGTCCAGCCCGGTGGCTGGGCCGTCGCCCGCATGAAGCGGGCGTGGTGATGGATCGTCTCCAGCAGCGCCACTTCGAAGCTGTCCCCCACATAGAGCACGCCAAAACTGCCATCGCTGAAGCGGCTCGGCCGGTCCGGGCTGACATGGGTGAAGGGTGCCATCAACCAGCTCGCGCCCGGCCCCGAAACGCGCCGCTCCGCCGGCACAAGATCGAGATTGCCGATCGTCTCCATCAGGCGTGGATTGGTCTTCTGCTCGGCCGCGATCAGAAGCGGCCAGTCGGCGGGATCGGCGATATCCTCGAACAGGTCGATCGGCGGGAAGATGCTGCGGATGATCCGGACCGCACCGCGCCACTCGACCTCCGCGACCGGCAGAATAGCCGGATCGATCACCAGGCGCCCCGTTCGGCATCGAGCAGACGGCGCACCCGCATCAGATCGGTGAGTTCGCCGCCGAGCATGACATCAACAGCCGACTTGCCACCGAAATCAGCATTGGCCCGCTTGATCCAGTCATAGCCGCGCTGCGGCTCGGTGAAGATCAATCGCAGCGCCTTGTGAATACCCATCAGGTTCGACAGGCGAGCCTTGCCGTCGCGCGAGATGCGGCCGATCTCGCCGGCCTTCCAGCGCCGATAGCTCCTGACCGGCAGGTCGATCAGAACAGCCGCTTCCTCGTCGGTGATCCGCCAGAGCCGGAACAGATTCACGGCGGCGCGGAACATCGCGGCGGCCTCGTCATCCGTGATCGGATCGGGGACGAAATCGCGCTGGGCCGTCTCGATGCGCAGCAGGGCCGTCATGGCATCGCTCTCCATTTGGCATAAAATGGAGACAACCCTGCCAAATGGCAAGAGACATCCAAAACACCGCCATCATCCCGGACAAGCCGCGTCAGCGGCGCCGATCCGGGATCCATGCCTGAGCCTCCATCGGAAACGCTCCGGAAAGAACCCGGGTCTGAGCTTCGCTCCGCCCGGGATGACAGCGTGGAGATTGCTGGACCTTACTCGTCCGTCTTCGCCGGCTTGATCTCGTGCTTCAGGATCAGGGGCGTCTGCGCCAGCGCGAAGGCCATGGTCAGCGGCATCACGCCCCAGACCTTGAAGGCGACCCAGAAATCCTGGGTCTGCGTGCGCCAGACCACCTCGTTGATGGCTGCCAGCACGAAGAAGAACAGCCCCCAGCGGAAGGTCAGCTTGCGCCAGCCTTCCTCGTCGAGCTGCAGCACCGTCTCCAGCACCAGCGAGAGCAGCGCGCGGCCGAAGAGCAGCCCGCCGAGCAGCACCGAGCCGAACAGCGCATTCACGATGGTCGGCTTGACCTTGATGAAGAAGGCATCGTCCAGCGCCAGCGTCAGCCCGCCGAAGACGGTGACGACGATCGCGTTCACGATCGCCATGCGCGGCAGATAGCCCATCAGCGCCCGCGACAAGGCCAGTGCGATCAGAGACGCCGCGATGAAGATGCCGGTCGCGACGAAGATGCGCCGGTCCTCGGCCACGCCGAACAGCCGGTCGCCATAGGAATTGGCGAAGAAGAAGATCGCCAGCGGCCCGAATTCCAGCGCGAGCTTGAGCAGCGGATTGACCGCCTTGCCCTTCTCAACTGCGCCCGCCGGTTGCTGCATCGTCTCGCTCACGCCGCCTCTCCCGAAGCTGATTCCATGCCCGCCACGGCCCGCGCGAAGTCGCGCGCCGAGAACGGTTCCAGATCGTCGACGCTCTCGCCGACGCCGATGAAATGCACGGGCAGGCCGAACTGCGCCGCCAGCGCCACCAGGATGCCGCCGCGCGCGGTGCCATCGAGCTTGGTCATGACCAGCCCGGTCACGCCCGCCGTCTCGCGGAAGGCCTCGACCTGCGAAATCGCATTCTGGCCGACGGTGGCGTCGAGCACGAGCAGGGCCGCATGCGGCGCGCTCGGATCCTGCTTGCGGATGACACGCACAACCTTGGCGAGCTCGTCCATCAGTCCCTGCTTGTTCTGCAACCGACCGGCCGTGTCGATCAGCAGCACGTCGGTATTGTTCGCCTTGGCCTTCTGCAGCGCCTCGAAGGCGAGGCCCGCCGCATCGGCGCCCTGCTGGCCATAGACGACCTCGGCCCCGGTGCGCTCACCCCAGACCCGCAACTGCTCGATCGCCGCGGCGCGGAAGGTATCGCCGGCCGCGAGCATCACGGATTTGCCCTCGCTGCGGAACTTCGCGGCGAGCTTGCCGATCGTCGTGGTCTTGCCGGAGCCATTGACCCCGACCATCAGCAGCACGAACGGCTTTTTCGTGGCGTCGATCGCCAGCGGCTGCGCGACCGGCAGGAGGATCGTCTCGACCTCGCGCGCCAGGATCGCCTTCACCTCGGCCGGCTCGATCTGCTTGTCGTAGCGCCCGTCACCGACCGCTTTCGCGATCCTGGCGGAGGTCGCGAGGCCGAGATCGGCCTGGATCAGGATGTCTTCGAGATCCTCCAGCGTGCCGGCATCGAGCTTGCGCTTGGTGAAGAGGTCGGTGATCCCCGTCGTCAGCGCCGAGGAGGTCCGCGACAGCCCCTCTGTCAGCCGCCGCCACCAGCTCCGCTTCGGTTGCGGCGCAGGGACGGGGGCAGGTTCGGCGGCCACAACGGGCTTGGGCTGCGGAACGATGGCGACGACTGGTTCCGGCTCCGGCTCGACCGGAGGCGCAACCTCTTCAACCGAAACAGGAGGCGCGACGGGCTCAGGGGTCGGCGCCTCGACGATAACCGCTTCCGTCTCGACAGCCGTCGCAGGAGAGATCTCTTCAACGTCCGGCTTCGGCGCCTCGACCGGTTCGGCAACCGGCTCGGTCACCGCCTCCGGGGCTGGCGCCGGCTTGGCCGGCTCCTCGTCGCGTCCGAACAGCCTCGAAAAGAAGCCGCGTTTCTTCGGTTCGGTCTCGCTCATCGTCGTCCTGTCTTCGGTTCGGCGGGCATATCGGGTTGCGCCGCCGGGCCGGCTTCGCTAGCGCAATGCCATGGCAGCGCCGGACCGACCAGAAAATTCGCAATCCCACGGGCAGATCGACGACGAGTTGCCGGTGCCGCTGCTCTATCGCGACGCCATGATGCTCGTCATCGACAAGCCCGCCGGATTGCCGTCGCATCGGGGTCCGCAGGCCAAGCGCCGGATCATCCCGGTCCTGACCGATTATCTCGACGCGCTCCGCTTCGGCCTGCCGCGCAAGCCGGAAGCAGCCCACCGCCTCGACAAGGACACCTCAGGCTGCCTCGTGCTCGGCCGGCATCCCCGCGCCATGGCCGAGCTCAACCAGATGTTTCGCGACGGGCGCATCGGCAAGACCTATTGGGCGATCGTGCAAGGCGAGCCTGCGCAGGACGAGGGACTGATCGACTTGCCCTTGGCCAAGCGCTCGCCCGAGCGCGGCTGGTGGATGAAGGTCGATCCCGCCGGCCTGCCCTCCCAGACCCGCTACCGCGTGCTGGGCCGGGGCGAGAGCGAGCACGGCCCGCTCGCCTGGCTCGCGCTGGAGCCGTTGACGGGTCGCACCCACCAGTTGCGCGTCCATTGCCAGGCTTCGGGCTGGCCGATGCTCGGCGACGAGATCTATGGCGATGCCCCGCGCGAGGGCGGGCCGGGCCTCCAGTTGCACGCCCGGTCGATCGCGATCCCGCTCTACAAGAAGCGCGATCCGATCGTCGTCGAGGCGCCGCCACCGCCGCATATGCTGGCGGCGCTCGGCGCCTGCGGCTGGAACAGGGTTTAGAACGCGTCAACGCGGCGTCTGCGACATACTGGCGGCGATCAACCCTTCGCTAATCCGGGGCTGCTATGCCACGGCTGCAACATCTCTCGTCATGCAGCCATGACCGATAGCGCCGTCGCCGAACAAGAGCTTCTGCCCCTGCACGAAGCCCGCGCCCGAACCCCGGACGGCGCCGTGCCGCCGCTTGCCGTGCTCGTCGGCTGGGTCGAGACCTACCTGATGAGCGCCCATGCCGATCTCGGTCGCTCCGGCGCCGTCTGTCCCTTCACCCGCCAGGCCGCGAAGCTCGACACGGTCCGTCTCGGCATCTCCACGGCGACCGCTGCCGATGCGGAGGCGGCCTTTGCAGCCGTCAGCCGGAGCTTCGCCGAGCTCGATGCGATTCCCGCCCCGCCGGCCATGCAGCATTTCCGCACCGTGATCATCGGCTTTCCCGGCTGCGCCGATCCGGCCGGCACGGCGATGCTGCAAGGCATTCAGAAGCGCTTGAAATTCGCCTCCCTGCGCCGCCTCCGCATGATTGGCCTGATGCATCCGGACTCGGAGGCGCCCGGCCTGTGGAACCCGCAGTTCCGTCCCTTGCGCGCACCCTTCCCGGTCGTCGCCGTCCGCCACATGGTCGAGCATGACGCGCCCTTCGCCGCGCGCCACCCGCTCCTGATGCTGCCTTATCTCGCCCGCTTCCGCATGGCCGGCGCCAGGCGCTTGATTCAGCATCTGCGCGCGGGCCCATGAACGCATCCCTGCCTTTGCCGGCCCGGCGGGACGGTGCCGTGACGCTCGATCTTGTCGAGGATGTGGCTGGCTTCCTGGAGCTGCGCCGCGACTGGGAGGCCCTCTTCGAACGCTCCGCCACCCCCGCGCAGCTCTTCCAGAGCCATGTCTTCCTGCGCCATTGGGCGACGCATTACCTGCCCCCCGACACCCGGCTCAGCATCGTCATAGCGCGCCAAGGCGGTGAACTGGCGATGGTCTGGCCGCTCGTCCGCCAGAGGCGTTACGGTCTCGATACCCTCCGCTTCATGGGCGTCCCGGTCGCCCAGTTCGGCGACGTGCTCGTTGGCGATGGCCAGAAAGCGCTGCTGGAAGCAGGCTGGGCATTCATTCAAAGCCGAGGCGCCGATCTCTTCGAGGCCCGCAAGCTGCGGGCCGATTCCCGCCTCGCCCTGAGCGGCCTGCTCGACGACGCCGTGCAGGGCGATCGGCAGGAAGCGCCCTTCGCGAAGCTCGGCCGCCGCGTCGGCGAAACCGGGCCGAGCCTCGCCTACCCCGCACGCGAGCGCTCGAACCATCGCCGTCGCCTGCGTCGTCTGGAGGAATGCGGCCCGATTGCCTACGCCATGCCGGCGCCCGGCCCGGAGGCGGCACGGCTCGCCGCCGCCGCCATCGCGATGAAGCGCATGACGCTCGCCCGGCGCGGCATCGTCGCGCCGGTCATCAACGATCCCCGCTTCGCCGCCTTCTTCACCGATCTGGCCGCCGACGCCTCCGGCGAGGCTTCACTGCGAATCGCAGCGCTATCGATCAACGATGCCCCGATCGGCATCGACCTGTCCTTTGACTGCAAGGGCCACAGCTTCGCCCATGTCCTCGCGACGGACTCCGAGCACGAACAGGCCGGCATCGGGAAGATTCTGATCCACCACAGCTTCGCCAGTGCCCGCGCCCGCGGCAGCGCGGTCTTCGACCTGCTGGCACCGGCCGAGCCTTACAAGCTGGAACATGCCGATGGCAGCGTCGCGGTCAGCGACCGCCTCCGGCCGCTGTCGCTGAAGGGGCGGCTCGCCTGTCATCTCGGCATCCAGCATTGGCGGCCGATGCTGAAAACCCTGGTGAAACGCCTGCCGGCGGGCCTCTCGCGTCAGGTCATGCCGGCGCCGCGGCAAGGCCCGTAGCCCGGAACGATGGTTTCGACTCAATCCGAAATCGCGTCGATGGCTCGTGCCAGCTTGACGTCGAGCTCGGTCAACCCGCCCGCATCATGGGTCGCAAGCGTGACGTCCACGGTACGGTAGACATTCGACCATTCCGGATGGTGGTTCATTGCCTCCGCGAGCAAGGCGACGCGCGTCATCCAGCCGAAGGCTTCGCTGAAATCGCGGAAGACGAAGCGCTTGGCGATGGCTTCGCGCCCCTGCGCCAACTTCCAGCCGGTCAGCGTCGCCAGTGCTTCGGCCTGCGCTTCCGGGGATAGCCGCTTCGGCCGGGTCATCGCCGCATCTCCCGTGACAGGCGGTTCGGGTAGGCGGGGCCGAGCGGACAGGCCGCCTCCAGCACATAAGGTCCGCCGCCGATCGAATCGCGCGAGGACATCAGCGCCACCCGGCGCGCGGTGAAGGTGAAGGGGCGGACGATCGGGTGCAGGCTGAGGAAATGCGCGAGTTCGACGGGGGTCGTGTCGCGCAAGCGTGCCAGCGTGACATGCGGCACGAATTTGCGCGCTTCCGCCGGCAGCCCGAGACGGCGCATCTGCCGTTCGAGATCGCCCTGCAGATCGGTCAGCGCCTTGCTCGGCTGCGCCCGCGCGAAGACCGCACGCGGCTTGTCGCCGCCGAAGCTGCCGAGCGCATCGAGTGTGATTTCGAACGGATAGGCCGTGAGATCGGAGAGCATGTGGTCGACATCGTTCGCCATGCGGCGGTCGACATCGCCGAGGAAGCGCAACGTGATGTGGTAGTCGGCCGGCTCGATCCAGCGCGCACCCGACAATCCGCCGCGATGCAGTGTCAGCCCGGTCGCGACCTCGGCGGGAATTTCCAGAGCGATGAACAGCCTCGGCATGAGCGAATCCCTGCCAAGCGATTGTGACTCTGGCGAGACGGTAGAGCAGGAAGCCGGCTTAGGGGAATTGTTTTTGCACTGTCGCTGCAGCCCACACCCTCGCCGTCATCCCGGACAAGCCGCAAAGCGGCGCCGATCCGGGATCCATGCCGGAGCGTTCCCCATAGGGGTTCAGGCATGGATCCCGGGTCTCCCTCCGGTCGCCCGGGATGACCCGCGTTTGGGTAAGAAATCAGAACTTACGGGCAGGGATTGCCCGCGAGCTGATGAATCGCGTCGATTTGCGCCTCAACCTCCGGCGAAAGCTTGACGTCGATCGAGGCGATATCGGTCCTGAGCTGCTCCATCGAGGTCGCGCCGATGATATTGGCGGTGACGAAGGAGCGGCTGTTCACGAAAGCGAGCGCCATCTGCGCGGGATCAAGGCCGGCATCGCGAGCGAGCGCGATATAACGCTTGATCGCGTCCTCGGCTCCGGCCGTCTGATAGCGCTGGCCCCGGTCGAACAGCGTCGTGCGTGCCCCGGCCGGGCGGGCACCATCGAGATATTTGCCGGTCAGATAGCCCTGCGCCAGCGGCGAATAGGCGAGCAGGCCGACATCCTCGTGCAGCGCGACCTCGGCGAGCGCCGTCTCGAAGGTGCGGTTGAGCAGATTGTAGGCGTTCTGGATCGACTGCACCCGCGGCGTGCCGCGCGCTTCCGAATCGGTCACGAAGCGCATCGTCCCCCAGGCGCTCTCGTTGGAGAGGCCGAGATGGCGGATCTTGCCGGCCTTGATCACCTCCGCGAAAGCGTCGAGCTGCTCGGCGATCGGGGTCTCGTCAGCCGCAGGCGCAAAGGCGTCCTTGGCGAAGCGCGTCGGATTCGAACCCCAGGGCATCGGCCGCTCGGGGAAATGCAGCTGGTAGAGGTCGATGTAATCCGTCTGCAGCCGTTGCAGGCTCTTGTCGACGGCCTCGAAGATCTGCTTGCGCGTCACCCGCGTCGGGCTCTTGTCGTCGCGGAACCAGGTATTGCCGCCGCGCCCGCAGACCTTCGACGCCAGGATGACCTTGTCGCGATTCTTCCGCGCCTTGAACCAGCTGCCGATGATCCGCTCGGTCGAGCCTTGCGTCTCCGGCCTCGGCGGGATCGCATAGAGTTCGGCCGTGTCGAAGAAATTGACGCCCTGCTCGATGGCGTAATCCATCTGGGCATGGCCTTCGGCTTCGGTGTTCTGCTCTCCCCAGGTCATGGTCCCCAGGCAGATCACCGAGACCTTGAGATCGGTACGTCCAAGGCGGCGGTATTCCATGGCGAAGCAACTCCGGAAGCGGGGGCCGGCAGGCGGCAATACGGGAATCGGGGATACGCGCGCGGAGAACCCGCAGGCGGATCAGGACCTGGGCGGCAAGGTAGCGATGAAGCGCTCGACCGTCGGCAGGATGGTCCGGACGATGACGGAGACGCCATCGGCCGTGGGATGAAGCCCATCCGCCTGGTTCAGGGCGCGGTCGCCCGCGATGCCTTCCAGGAAGAACGGGTAAAGCACCAGCCCGTGCTTCTTCGCAAGCTCCGGATAGATCGCATCGAAGCGTTTCGCGAAATCCTCGCCGAGATTGCGCGGCGCATACATGCCCGCGAGCAGCACCGGGATCTTCCGTTCGATCAGACGGGCGATGATCGCTTCGAGATTTTTCCGGGTTACGGCCGGATCCACCCCGCGCAAGGCATCGTTGGCGCCGAGTTCGAGGATGACGCCGTCGGCCCCCTCCGGCACCGACCAGTCGAGCCGTTCGAGCCCGCCTTGCGTCGTGTCGCCGGACACGCCGGCGTTCACGATTTCGACAGCGAGGCCTTTCTGGCGCAACGCCTGCTCCAGCACGGCCGGAAAGGCGGCGCTGGCGGGCAGATTGTAGCCTGCCGAGAGCGAATCGCCGAAGGCGACGAGCTTCAGCGAGCGCCCGGCACTCGAAGCGGATGGTGAAGTCTGGGCGCCGGCCATGTCAGGGGAACCGATGAAAAGCAGCAGGAAGGCGACGAAAAACGTCGCAGCCGATTGGACAAGCGCGAGCCTGAACCCATATGGCCGCAGACCGTGCCGCGCCGCGGTTCCGCCCCGCTCGGGACGCGATCCGGTGCGAACGGGGATGGCGATGGAAGCGCAAGTCAGGATCATGGCGTGATGAGCGAGAAGGCCGTTTCGGCAATCGAGTTGCAGGATGTCCACTTGAGTTTGGGGCGTGGCGCCGCCCGCGTCCATATCCTCAAGGGCGTCTCGGTGTCGCTGGCCGACGGCGAGGCGACCGGGCTCGTGGGCCCCTCCGGCTCCGGCAAGTCGACCCTGCTGATGACCATGGCCGGTTTGGAGCGCCCCGATTCAGGCCTGGTCAAGGTCGCCGGCCAGGATCTTGGCGCGCTCGACGAGGATGGGCTCGCCGTCTTCCGCGGCCGGCATATCGGCATCGTCTTCCAGTCCTTCCATCTCGTGCCGACAATGACCGCCCGCGAAAACGTCGCGCTGCCGCTGGAACTCGCCGGCCATCCCGACGCCTTCACTCGCGCCGAAGCCGAACTGCGCAATGTGGGCCTGGGCCACCGCATGGACCATTACCCGGCCCAGCTTTCCGGCGGCGAGCAGCAGCGCGTCGCCATCGCGCGCGCCGTCGCGCCGGACCCGGCGATCCTCGTCGCCGACGAGCCCACCGGCAATCTCGACGAATCGACCGGCCGCGCGATCGTGGACCTGATCTTCGCCCTGAAACGCGAGCGCGGCGCGACGCTGGTGCTGGTCACCCATGATCTCTCGCTCGCCGCGCTTTGCGAACGCACGGTCCGCCTGCGTTCCGGCGTGATCGAGGCCGAGCCCGAGACGGTGGTCGCCTGACGATGCACGCCCCCGTCAAGCCGACCTCGCACCCTCCCGCGCATTCCCCGGGCATCGGCCTCGTCCTGCGCCTCACCATTCGCGACCTGCGCGCCGGCTTGCGCGGCTTCGGCATCTTCATTGCCTGCCTGGCGCTCGGCGTCATGACCATCGCCGCCGTCGCCTCCGCCTCGCGCGGCCTGACCGAGGGCCTCGCCCGCGAAGGACGCCGCATCCTCGGCGGCGACGCCGCCTTCAGCCTGATCCATCGCGAGGCGACACCGCCCGAACTCGCCTTTCTGACGGCCCGCGGCGCCGTTTCCAGCATCGCAACCATGCGCGGCATGGCCAATGCCGGCGAGAAGGGCGCGGCCCTGGTCGAGATCAAGGCGGTCGATGCCGCCTATCCGAGCATCGGCACCGTCGAGACCGATCCTCAGGCGCCGCTGCCCGGCCTGCTCGACCAGCGCGACGGAGCCTATGGCGCCGTCGCCGATCCCGTCCTGTTCGGCCGGCTCGACCTCAAGCCCGGCGACATCGTCACGGTCGGCGGTGCAAAGATTCAGCTGCGCGCCAACCTGATCTCCGAACCCGACAAGATCGCAGCCGGCGTCGGCTTCGGCCCGCGCCTCCTGATGTCGCAGGACGCGCTGAGGGCGACCGGCCTGATCCAGCCCGGCAGCCTGATTCGCTGGACCTACCGCCTCCAGCTGCCGCAGACTGCGACCAGCGACGCCGAGCTTGAAAAAGTCATCGCGGATGCCGGCACGCAGCAGCGCGATGCCGGCTGGGAAATCCGCTCCCGCGCCAACGCCGCGCCGAGCTTCCAGCGCAATCTCGAACGCTTCACCCAGTTCCTGACGCTGGTCGGCCTCACTGCCCTTCTGGTGGGGGGCGTCGGCGTCGCCAATGCGGTGCGCCGCTTCGTCGAGGCCAAGAAGCTCGATTTCGCCACGATGAAGGCGGTCGGCGCCACCGGCGGGCGCGTCGTCGCGATCCACCTGACCGAGGTGATGCTCGTCGCCGCCATCGGCACGGCGATCGGCCTCGTGCTTGGCGCCGCCGCGCCTTTCGGCCTTGGCGCCGTCGTCCAGAGCATCCTGCCGGTGCCGTTCGAGCCAACGCTGGCGCCGGGCGAGCTCGCCATCGCCGCGCTCTACGGCCTGCTCACCGCGTTCGTCTTCGCGATCATCCCGCTCGGGCGCGCCCATGATATTTCCGTCTCCGCCCTGTTCCGCGACAAGGTCGAGCCCGATCCGCGCCGCCCCCGCGCGATCTATCTGGTGCTCTGCGCGCTCGCGCTCGCGGGTTTGGCCGGCGTCGCCATCGGCTTCGCCTATGACCGCCGGATCGCGCTGATCTATATCGGCGTGATGTTCGGCGTCTTCCTGCTGCTGCGCGCCGTCTCGCTCGGCCTGATGGCGCTGGCCCGCCGTATTCCGCGCCCGCGCCGCCCGGCCCTGCGCATGGCACTGGCCAACAGCCACCGGCCGGGCGCCTTGACGCCGGCGCTCGTGCTCTCGCTCGGCCTCGGCGTCGCCCTGCTTTCGGCGCTGTCCTTCATCGATGTCAGCCTGACCCGGCAGCTCACCGGCGCCTTGCCCGACAAGGCGCCGAGCTTCTTCTTCCTCGACGTGCCCAGCCGCGATTCCGAGCGCTTCGACGCCTTCCTCGCGGCCGAGCGGCCGGGCGCCAGGACCGAGCGCGTGCCGATGATGCGCGGCCGCATCGTCTCCGTGAACCAGACCCGCGCCGAGGACATCAAGGCGAGCGAGCAATCCGCCTGGGTGCTCGACGGTGACCGCGGTATCACCTATGCCGCCACGCTGCCGGAAGGCTCGCGCGTCGCGGCCGGCGAGTGGTGGCCGGCCGATTATCGCGGCGAGCCGCTGGTCTCCTTCGACGCCCAGAATGCCGCCGGCATCGGCCTGAAGATCGGCGACAAACTCACCGTCAACGTGCTCGGCCGCAACATCACCGCCCGCGTCGCCAATTTCCGCACGGTCGACTGGCGCTCCTTCGGCATCAATTTCGTGATGGTGTTCTCGCCCAACACCTTTGCCGGGGCGCCACACACCAATCTCGCCACCATCGCGACGAGCCCGGACGGCAAGGGCGCGACCGATGCCGCGCTGATGCGCCGCCTCGCGCTCGACTTCCCGGCTGTCACGGCGGTGCGGGTCAAGGACGCGCTCGAAGCAGTCAATACGATTGTCGCCCAGCTCGCCATGGCGATCCGCGGCGCCTCCGGGCTCGCCATCGCCGCCAGCCTGCTCGTGCTCGGCGGCGCGCTCGCAGCCGGACAGCGCGCGCGGCTCTATGACGCGATGATCCTGAAGACCCTCGGCGCGACCCGCCGCTTCATACTTTCGTCGTACGCCCTTGAATACGCCGCCATCGGCTTCGTCGCAGCCGTTTTCGGCGTTCTCGCGGGTACAGCGGCGGGCTGGGGCATCGTCACGCAAGTGATGCGGATCGAGTTCGTCAGTGATCCCAGAGGGGCTATACTGGCTGCGACTGCCGCCGTTGGTGTTACCGTCCTGTTCGGGCTTGTCGGTACGATAAAAATACTAACGAAAGCGCCGGCTTCTCATCTCAGAAATTTATGATGACTATCTGAGAACGACTCTCGATAGACATTAAGATCCTGTAATTCTGCATGGGTGCGGCGCCGAACTTCTATACCGGCGTCGGCCTTAACCATGGCGGGCTCTTGTAAGAACCGGCAAAGCCGCCCATATTCCCATCATCGCGACTTTTCGTGCGCGAGGACGGCTGGCGCCTATGCGCTTGTCCGTCGTCCGAAACTACGTCAGGGGAAACTCTCTTAATGAGCAACTTCGACCGCAATGCTCCAGTCTGGGGTGCCGGCCGCGCACAGCAGACCAGCGCCGTCGAGATGGATCAGGGCCTGCGCTCGTTCATGCTCGGCGTCTACAACAACATGACGATCGGCTTGGCCATCACCGGCCTCGCCGCGATCGGCATCAGCATGCTGGCGATCGCCGGCGTCTCGCCCACCGGCAAGGTGACGGCGCTGACCCCGCTCGGTCAGGCCCTGTATCTCAGCCCGCTGAAATGGGTCGTGATGCTGGCCCCGCTCGCCTTCATCCTGTTCTTCTCGTTCAAGGCCGAGAGCATGAGCTCCACGGCTGCGCGCGCCATGTTCTTCGCCTTCGCGGCGGTGATGGGCGTGTCGATGTCCTCGATCTTCGTCGTCTTCACCGGCGAGTCGATCACCAAGGTCTTCTTCATCACGGCCGCGGCCTTCGGGGCGCTCAGCCTCGCCGGCTACACCACGAAGAAGTCCCTGTCGGGCATGGGCTCGTTCCTGATCATGGGCCTGATCGGCCTCGTGATCGCCTCGGTGGTCAACCTGTTCCTGGCCTCGAGCGCGCTGTCCTTCGCCATCTCGGCGATTGGCGTGCTGGTCTTCGCTGGCCTGACCGCCTGGGATACGCAGCGCCTGAAGGAGATGTATCTCTATTCGGATCTGGATGCGGAATCGGCCGCGAAGCTCTCGGTGAACGGCGCCTTGTCGCTCTACCTGAACTTCATCAACATGTTCCAGATGCTGCTCTCGCTGTTCGGCACGAAGAGCGAATGATCTGATCCCGCTCCGCGGGTGAGACGAGCCCCGGCCCCACGGCCGGGGCTTTTTCTTTGGGCCAAATCTTCCCTCGAGTTAGGCCTTCCCTTCTGGCACGGACATTGCTCATGCTTTGGGCATGACAACGCCTTCGATCCGCCCTGCCATCCCAGCCGATATCGCCGCCATCGCCGCGATCTACGCCCATGCGGTGCTGCACGGCACCGCCTCCTGGGAGCTGGAACCGCCCGATGAAGCCGAGATGCAGCGGCGTTTTGAGGCGATCCTGGCCGGCGGCTATCCCTATCTCGTCGCGGAGCGGGACGGCGCCATCCTTGGCTACGCCTATGCCGGCGCCTATCGGCCGCGCCCCGCCTATCGCGCCACCGTCGAGAACTCGATCTACATCGCCCCCGCCGCACAGGGGCTCGGCATCGGCACCCTTCTGCTCGATGCCCTGATGCAGGCCTGCACCGAGCGCGGCTTCCGCCAGATGATCGCGGTGATCGGAGATGGCACCGGCGCCTCGATCGGCTCGCGCCGCCTGCATGAGCGCGCCAGCTTCCGCCTGATCGGCGTGGCCGAAAGGATAGGATTCAAGCACGGCCGCTGGCTCGACCAGATGCTGATGCAGAAGGAGCTGGGCGAGGGCGACCGTACGCCGCCCGGCCTCTGACGTTCAGCAGCCCTCGTCCCAAGGGCTTGAACAATGATGGGCCGGATGACGTGTCAGCTCACCACGCTGAGCTTGTTGTCGAGCACCTTGAGCACGCGCGAGAGTTCCGGGCCGCGCTTCAGGATCAGCCCGGTCGCCGCGACGACGGAATAGGCGCCCTGCCGCCGCGCCAGCGCCGGATCCTTGACGATGCGATAGAGCGGCATCTCCGACGAGCGCCGGAACACCGAGAACTGCGCCTTGTCCTTCAGGAAATCGATGGCGTAGTCGCGCCATTCGCCGGCCGCGACCATCCGGCCATAGAGATTGAGCAACTCGCTGAGTTCGCGCCGGTCGAAGGTCACGGCGGTCGGTCTCGCCGGCGCCGGGAAGTTCACAACCGCGCTCGCGGCCTGCGGTTGTGGCGTTTCGCTTTCGCTCATGGCGCCTCCCTGGTCGGAGCCTCACCAAATCACCACTGGATGATGCGCCCGCGGCCCTGCGCTGGCAAGGGAGCAAGCCGGCAAGGGACCACGCGTTGGGTCGGCATTGTCAGCGACTGCCCCATTTTCGCCGCGAACACGCCAAGCGAGCGCCAAGTTGCGACGTTCAACTCTCTTCGTTGCCTCGACGGCCCGGTTTCACTGATCGCCGGTTTGTCAGCCCCCCAGCCCCCCGGAGTTCGGGCGGAGCCGGGCCACCGAGTCGGGGCCAACTAGCGGCTGGCATTGCGCCGGCCGTTTTTCTTTTGGGGCTACCCTCCCGGCCGGCGTCGCGAGATGCCGGTGTTGGAAAGCGATCTTACCGCGCCTGCCCGTGATAATCCGCATTGGGCCGCATATCGACCGCCGAGGCCATCCGGTTCGACATGTTGTAGAAGGACGCGACGGCGCCGATATCCCAGATGTCGCGCTCACCGAAGCCCGCCTTGCGCAGGGCCTGTCGGTCCTCCTCGCCGATCAGATGCGGGGTTTCCGTCAGCTTGACCGAAAAATCGAGCATGGCGCGATGCCGAACCGACAGCGCCGCCGCCCGGTAATTCATCACCATGAGCTCGCCCAGCACGGGATCGCCAGAGAGCTGGCGCACCGCCGCGCCATGGGCGGTCAGGCAGTAATAGCAGCGGTTCACGCTGGAGACCGCGACCGCGATCATCTCCCGCTCCAGCTTCGACAGGCCGGACGGCGCCAGCATCAGGTCGTTGTAAAAGGCCGCGAAGGCCGTGAGCTTGGCGTCGTCATGGGCATAGGAGCTCAGCACATTCGGCACAAATCCGAGCTTCTCCTCGCATTTCGCGAAATAAGCCTGGTTTTCGGCTGAAAGCGCGCCCGGCTTCAGGTCCAGAGCCATGACGGCGGGCGGCGAATCCTGACGCGCCGGCTCTTCTCCCACCTTGGGTTTGTCATGCTTTATTGCCATGGTGCGTCCTGTCGAGTCGGGGGGAGCGTCAGTTTGCCGCTTTTTCAGGCACGGCAAGTTGAAAGGCTCCGCAGCCTATGTCATCGCTGCGGCAAAACAACTGGGGTTGGGACATGGGCAAACGGGTGACGAACGCGACCGCAGGCGCGATCGCAGCGATCGAGGCCGCAGCCACCGGATTGAAGAATTCGATGCCCGCCGAGTTCCCCCGCCTGCTCTTCGGCCGCTCCGTCGCCGAGGATCTCGACGCTCTCCCGGCCGAAATGCTCGCCCGCACCGCCGCCGCCGCCTTCGAGCACCTCGCTCAGCCGCGCAAGCCCGACACGATCAACCTGCGCTTCCGTGACGAGGAATTCGGCGAGGACGAGCGCAAGCACCAGCTCACCGTTCTCGAGGTCGTCAACGACAACAAGCCGTTCCTGCTCGATTCGACGCTCGCCGAACTGCAGGAGCAGGGCCATGAGCCCCGCCTCGTCGCCCACCCGATCCTGGCCGTCGCCCGCGACGCCAAGGGCAAGTTCACCTCGCTCGCCGGCGAAGCCGCCGGCCGCGCCCCCGAGGGCACGCGCCGCGAGAGCCTGCTCCATATCCATGTCCCGCGCATCGATACGCCGGAAGCCCGCGAGAAGCTGCGCGCCGGGCTCGACCACGTCTATGCCGATGTCGCGCTCGCCGTCGACGACTGGGCCGCGATGCGCGGCCGCATCACCGAGGTGATCCAGGCCTATCGCGCCAATCCGCCGCCGCTGCCGGAGGACGAGATCAACGAGGCGCTGCAGTTCCTCGAATGGATCGCCGGCGACAACTTCACCCTGCTCGGCATCCGCGCCTACCGCTTCCCCGGCGGCGACGTCGCGGCCGACCCGATCGAGGGCTCGGGCCTCGGCATCCTGCGCAACCCCACGGTCAAGGTCCTGCGCAAGGGCCGCGAACTGGTCACGGTCACGCCGGAGCTGCGCTCCTTCCTGGCCAAGCCCCAGGCGCTGATCATCACCAAGGCCAACGTCAAGAGCCGCGTCCACCGGCGCGTCCATCTCGACTATGTCGGCGTCAAGCTGTTCACTCCGGACGGCCGGCTCGACGGCGAATTGCGCATCGTCGGCCTGCTCACCTCGAACGCCTATACCGGCTCGGCCCGCGCCATCCCCTATCTGCGCCTGAAGGTCGCCCGCGTCGCCAAGAATATCGGCTTCGACCCGGCGAGCTATTCCGGCCGGGCGCTGATGAATGTGCTCGATGCCTACCCACGTGATGAGCTCTTCCAGATCGACACCCCGACGCTGGAGCAGTTCGCGCTCGACATCCTGCAGCTCACCGAGCGGCCGCGCATCCGCGCGCTCGCCCGCGTCGACGAGTTCGACCGCTTCGTCTCGATCCTCGTCTTCATCCCGAAGGACCGCTACGACACCACGGTGCGCCTGCGCGTCGGCGATTTCCTGGCGCGGATCTATGCCGGGCGCCTCTCGGCCGCCTATCCCGCCTATCCCGAGGGTCCGCTCTCGCGCACCCACTACATCATCGGCCGCGACGAGGGCAAAACCCCGCGCGTCGAGCGCTCGACGCTCGAAGCCGGCATCAGCGCCATCGTCCGGACCTGGGGCGACGGGCTGAAGGACGTGCTCGATCAGGAAAAGGCCGGCCCCGCCGCCCGCGCGCTGGCCGAGCGCTATGCCGAAGCCTTCGGCGCCGCCTATCGTGAGCGCTTCTCGGCCGCCGACGCGCTCGTCGATATCGAGATGCTCCAGCAGCTCACGCCGGAGCGCGGCCGCGCCGTCAATCTCTACCGGCGCGAAGGCGACGACGCCAAGCGCGCCAATCTCAAGGTGTTCTCGCGCGGCGCCCCGATCTCGCTCTCGGCCCGCGTGCCGGTGCTCGAGAACATGGGCTTCCGCGTCGTCAACGAGCGGACCTACAACGTCATGCCGCAGGGCAATGGCGATGCGGTCCGCATCTGGCTGCACGACATGACGCTGGAGCGCGCCGACGACGGCGAGATCGATGTCGAACATCTCGATCCGACCATCGAGGCGGCGCTGATGGCGCAGTTCCGCGGCTTCGCGGAATCCGACCGTTTCGACCAGCTCGTGCTCGTCGCCGGCCTCGCCTGGCGCGAGGCGGCGCTGCTGCGCGCCTTCGGCCGCTACCTGCGCCAGGCCGGCGCGCCCTATGCCCAGGGCTATATCGCCGATGCGCTGACCAGCCATCCCGGCATCGCCGCCGGGCTCGTCGCCTATTTCGCCGCCAAGTTCGACCCGCGCGTCCCGGCGGGCGAACGCGAGCAGCGCATGGCCCAGAAACATGCCGAGATCGAGGAGGCGCTCGACGCCGTCACCAGCCTCGACGACGACCGCATCCTGCGCCGCCTCGTCAATCTGGTCGATGCCGCCTTGCGCACCAACTTCTTCCAGATCGGCCCGGACGGACAGCCGCGCCAGACCATCACCTTCAAGTTCGACTGCGCCAGGGTCGACGGCCTGCCGCTGCCGCGCCCGCTCTACGAGATCTTCGTCTATTCGCCGCGCGTCGAGGGCGTCCATATGCGCTTCGGCAAGGTCGCCCGCGGCGGCCTGCGCTGGTCCGACCGGCCGCAGGATTTCCGCACCGAGGTGCTCGGCCTCGTCAAGGCGCAGCAGGTCAAGAACGCTGTGATCGTGCCGGTCGGCGCCAAGGGCGGCTTCTTCCCGAAGCAGCTCCCGCCGGCTTCCGACCGCGCCGCCTGGCTCGCCGAAGGCACCGAGAGCTACCGCATCTTCATCCGCAACCTGCTCGAACTCACCGACAATCTCGACGGTGAAACCATCGTGCCGCCGCCGGACACGGTGCGCCATGACGGCGACGACCCCTATCTCGTCGTCGCCGCCGACAAGGGCACCGCGACCTTCTCCGACACCGCCAATGCGATCTCGCTGGAGAAGCACCACTGGCTCGGCGACGCCTTCGCCTCGGGCGGCTCTCAAGGGTACGACCACAAGGGCATGGGCATCACGGCGCGTGGCGCCTGGGAAGCGGTGAAGCGCCATTTCCGCGAGGTCGATATCGACATCCAGACCACGCCCTTCACCGTTGCCGGCGTCGGCGACATGTCGGGCGACGTCTTCGGCAACGGCATGCTGCTCTCGCCCGCGATCAAGCTGGTCGCAGCCTTCGACCATCGCGACATCTTCCTCGATCCCGATCCGGACACGGCAAAATCGCTGGCCGAGCGCCAGCGCCTCTTCGCCCTGCCGCGCTCGTCCTGGGCCGATTATGACAAGAGCCTGATCTCGAAGGGCGGCGGCATCTTCTCGCGCCAGGCCAAGAGCATCCCGCTCTCACCCGAGGTTCGCGCGCTGCTCGACCTCGACAAGAAGGAGGTTTCGCCGCCCGAGCTGATGACGGCGATCCTGAAGAGCCGCGTCGACCTGCTCTGGTTCGGCGGCATCGGCACCTATATCCGCGCCTCCGACGAGACCGACGCGCAGGTCGGCGACCGCGCCAATGACGCGATCCGCATCGCCGGCAACGATCTCCGGGCGCGGGTCATCGGCGAGGGCGCCAATCTTGGCATGACCCAGCGCGGACGCATCGAAGCGGCCCGCAAGGGTGTCAGGATCAACACCGACGCGATCGACAACTCCGCCGGCGTCAACACCTCCGACGTCGAGGTCAATATCAAGATCGCGCTCGCGGGCCCCGTGGCAGACGGCCGCCTCAAGGAAGACAAGCGCAACGAATTGCTCGCCACGATGACCGACGAGGTCGGCGATCTCGTGCTGCGCAACAACTACCTGCAGACGCTGGCGCTTTCGCTGACCGAGGCGCAGGGCTCGGCCGCGACGCCCGGCCTGCGCTTCCTGATGCAGAAATTGGAACAGGACGGAAGGCTCGACCGTGCGGTCGAGTACCTGCCGAGCGACGCCCAGCTCGCCGAGCGCGAGAAGCGCAGCGAAGGTCTCACCCGGCCGGAACTCGCCGTGCTGCTGGCCTATGCCAAACTCTCGCTGCACGACGCTCTGCTCGAATCCCCGGTGCCGGACGATCCCTATCTCGCCAGCGAGCTCGTCCGCTATTTCCCGAAGGCGCTGCGCGAGGCCTATCCGGACGCGATCGCCAGCCACAAGCTGCGCCGCGAGATCGTCGCGACCCAGCTCGCCAACGCGATCGTTAACCGTGGCGGCCCGGCTCTCGTGCCGGTGCTCGCGGCTCTGACCCGCTCCGACGCGCCGGCCATTGCGGCTGCCTACGCGATCGCGCGGGATTCCTTCGATCTCATCGCCCTCAATGGCGAGATCGACGCGCTCGATGCGAAAATCCCCGGCAAGACCCAGCTCGGCCTCTACGGTGCCGCACAGGAACTCGTCACCAACCGCATGGGCTGGTTCCTGCGGCGCGGCGTCGCCAAGCCCGGCACGATCGAGCCGACCATCGCCCGCTACGCCAAGGGTGTGAAGGAGCTGGCCGGCGAGCTCGGCTCGCTCCTACCCGAGGCGGCGTCCCAGGCGAGGCTCGCCCGCATCGCCGTGCTGACCTCCGAGGGCGTGCCGGAAGCGCTGGCCACGCGCATCGCCAGCCTGCCGGCGCTCGCCGAGGCGACCGACATCGTCGACATCGCCGAACGTAGCAAGCGCAAGATCGGCGACGTCGCCCGCATCCATTTCGGCATCGACGCGCTGTTCGGCCTGTCGAGCCTGAAGGCGGCGGCCGCGGCCGTGCCGGCAACGGACGATTACGAGCGTCTCGCCCGCGAACGGGCGATCGAGACCCTCGACGACGCCCAGTCCAACCTGACGCAGGAGGCTGCGGCCTCGGCCAAGGGGCAGGGTACGCTGGAGAGCTGGCTCAGCGAGCGCGGCGAGGATGCGGAGCGCACCCGCAGCACCGTCAACGCGATCGCGAGCTCCGGCCTGACCTTGCCGAAACTGATGGTGGCGGCCGGCATGCTGGCCGACCTGCCGCGCAAGCGGTAGATTGCGGCGCCTCTGCGCGCGAAGCGATCTGAGCATAGTGTCCTGACATCGGACCGGAAGGCGGCATCCGCTTTTCGGTCCGATGCACTTGTTGAACGGAAAGACCGATGACCGGCGAAGCCGACACGACCACCCGCATCGACCCCAAGCTGCTCGAAATCCTGGTCTGCCCACTGACCAAGGCGACGCTGGAATACGACGCCGCGAAACAGGAACTGATCAGCCGCCCCGCAAAGCTGGCCTATCCGATCCGCGACGGCATCCCGATCATGCTGCCGGAAGAGGCGCGGCCGCTGGAGGATTAAGGCGGTTTGGCCCGCCTAGACGAGGCCCTTAAAGCGCCTCGCCCCGGAGCAATCGTGGCGGTGCGCCGGCGACGCCCGCCGCCTCCCGGATGAAGAAGCGCTTCAGGCCCGGCAGTCGGTCGACGAGGCCGAGGCCGAGATCGCGCGCCAACCTGAGCGGCGTCGCATCGTTCGAGAACAGGCGGTTCAACCCGTCGGTCACCGCGCCCATCGCCACCGTGTCGAAGCGCCGCGCCTTCTCGTAATCCTCCAGGACGTCTGCCGAGCCGGGGTCGAGCCCGAGCCGGGCCGCATCGACGATAGCCTCGGCCAGCGCCGCGACGTCCTTCAGGCCGAGATTGAGCCCCTGCCCGGCGATGGGGTGGATCAGATGCGCGGCATCGCCCAGCAGGGCCAGACGCTCGCCCACGAAGCGGCGTGCCACGCCGAAGCCGAGCGGATGCGCGCTCACCTTGCTTTCGAGCGCGATCTCGCCGAGTTCGAGCCCGAAGCGCCGCTCGATCTCGGCGAGCATGTCCTGCGCATCGAGCGAGAGCAGCGGCGCGACATTCTCTGTCCGCTCCGTCCAGACGATCGAGGAGCGGTGTCCGAGCCTGCCGCCATCGGCCAGCGGCAGGATGGCAAAGGGGCCCGACGGCAGGAAATGCTCGACCGCCCGGCCATCATGCGGCCGCTCATGTCCGATCGTGGCGACGATGCCGGACTGGCCATAGTCCCAGCCGACCCAGCCGATCCCCGCCAGCTCGCGCAGTTTCGAGCGCGCGCCATCGGCTGCAACCAATAGCGCCGCCTCGCAGCGCGTGCCGTCGGCAAAAATGATCTCGACCGACGCATCCTCGGCGGAGAAGCGTCGCACGCCGGCGCTGCGCAATTCGACGCCGGCATCGCCGCACGCGGCTTTCAGGGCTGCGACCAGCGCCGCATTCTCCACCATATGGGCGAAGGGTTCGCCGGGTTCGACCTCGCCGTCGAAGGTCAGGAAGACCGGGCGGACGGCGTCCTCGGTCCGGCTGTCGGAGACGATCATCTCCAGCATCGGCTGGGCCGTATGCGCGATTCCCTCCCAGATGCCCAGCGTCTTCAGCATGGCCCGGCCGCCCGCCGCGACCGCATAGGCACGGTTATCGGCACGGGGCGCGGCCGACAGCGCCGGATCGGCCAGGATCACCGAGAAATCCTCGCCCAGCCCCTGCTTCAATGCGAGCGCCAGCGCCAGCCCGGCGATGCCGCCGCCCGCGATGACGATGCGCATGGCGCTGCTGCCCTGCTCGATAGCCATGTCGTCCTTCTCTCCGCGCCGACTTGACGCCACGGGATGCCTCGGTGCTGATGCCAACGAAGCCGGCTGCCCCTGTGCGGGGCGCCGGCCCGTCCGTCAACTAGACCGCGATACCGCCGACCATGTCCCAGATCAGCGCTTCCCTGACGGCGATCCTCGACCTCGAGCAGCTCGAGCGCAACCTGTTCCGCGGTCGCAGCCCCAAATCGAGCTGGCCGCGCGTCTTCGGCGGGCAGGTCATCGCGCAATCGCTCTATGCCGCCTGCAAGACGGTCGAAGGCCGGCAGCCGCATTCGCTGCATGCCTATTTCCTGCTGGCAGGCGACCCCGAAGTCCCGATCGTCTACGAAGTCGATCGCCTGCGCGATGGCCGCTCCTTCACCACGCGCCGCGTGCTGGCCATCCAGAAGGGCGAGGCGATCTTCGCCATGTCCGCCTCCTTCCATGTCGAGGAACCCGGCTACGAGCACCAGATGCCGATGCCGAAGGTGCCGATGCCGGAGGAGCTGCCGGACCGCGAGGAGATGGTGAAGCTGTTCAGCGCGCCGGAACACAACCCGCTCCAGACCTTCTACCAGCGCAAGCGACCGATCGAGATCCGTCCGGTCGAGCTTGAACGCTATCGGGGTGCCGCGAACCTGGAGCCGAAATTCAATGTCTGGATCCGCGCGATCGAGCCGCTGCCGGATGAGCCGGCCTTCCACCAGAGCGTGCTCGCCTATGCCTCGGACCTGCTGTTGCTCGATTCCAGCCTGATCGCCCATGGCGCGACGGTCTTCGACCAGAAGATCCAGGCCGCCAGCCTCGACCACGCGCTCTGGTTCCACCGTCCGTTCCGGGCCGATGACTGGCTGCTCTATTCGCAGGACAGCCCTTCGACCTCGGGTGCGCGCGGCTTCTCGCGCGGTCTCGTCTTCGACCGGCAAGGCCGCCTCGTCGCCTCGGTCGCGCAGGAAGGGCTCGTCCGGCCCCGGCCCGATCTCGGCTGATCGGATTTCAGGCATCTGCGCAGAATCCAGCCTATTGCCTAAATCTTAGGCAATAACGCCTGTCATTCTCCTCGGACCTTTCTGATTCCGCCTCCGGAAGCGGCTTCGCAGTGTCCGGAGCGGGTTGGCACGTCCCTTGAATTGCGTGTTGCGACGCAACTGCGATCCCGCAGGCGCGAGAGTGCAACGAGATCGCCGGGGCTGACGACCGGGCGGCGCAGACGGGGAAACCCAGCACATGAAAATCGTGATGGCGATCATCAAGCCGTTCAAGCTGGAGGAGGTGCGCGACGGGCTCACCGCCGTCGGCGTGCACGGCCTGACCGTGACCGAGGTGAAAGGCTACGGCCGCCAGAAGGGTCATACGGAAATCTACCGCGGCGCCGAATATGCCGTGAGCTTCCTGCCGAAGATCAAGATCGAGGTCGCGGTCTCCGACGAGCTCGTCGACCGGGTGATCGAGACGATCACCGCCGCCGCCCGCACCGGCCAGATCGGCGACGGCAAGATCTTCGTCTCCTCGATCGAGAAGGCCGTGCGCATCCGCACCGGCGAGACCGACGCCGACGCCCTCTGAGCCCCGACCTTCAGGAGTTTTCGACGATGACTTTCAGGACTTCCCTGCGGGCCGGATTGGCTGGCCTCTCGCTGGCGGCGCTGACGGCCGGCGTTGCGCTGGCCCAGGCTCCCGCCACCCCGCCCGTTCCCAACAAGGGCGACGTCGCCTTCATGATGAGCTCGACGATCCTCGTCCTGCTCATGACCATTCCCGGCCTCGCCCTGTTCTATGGCGGCCTCGTCCGCTCGAAGAACATGCTCTCGGTTCTGACGCAGGTCTTCGCCATCGTCAGCGTCGTCTGCATCCTCTGGGTGACCTATGGCTACTCGCTCGCCTTCACCAATGGCGGCGGCCTCAACGATTTCGTCGGCGGCTTCTCCAAGGCCTTCCTGCGGGGCGTCGACGCCACCACCGTGGCCGGCACGTTCTCGAACGGCGTCTACATCCCCGAATTCGTCTATGTCTGCTTCCAGATGACCTTCGCCTGCATCACGCCGGCGCTGATCGTCGGTGCCTTCGCGGAGCGCATGAAGTTCTCGGCGCTGCTGCTCTTCACCGTGCTCTGGGTCACCTTCATCTATTTCCCGATGGCCCACATGGTCTGGTACTGGGGCGGGCCTGACGCGGTCGGCAACGCCGCCAAGGCGCTCGCCGAGGCCGGCGCGGACGGCAAGGTTGCCGCTCAGGCCGCGCTCGACGCCGTCAATGCCGATGCCGGCATGCTCTTCAAGTGGGGCGCGCTCGACTTCGCCGGCGGCACGGTCGTCCATATCAACGCAGGCATCGCCGGCCTCGTCGGCTGTATCCTGATCGGCAAGCGCGTCGGCTTCGGCAAGGAACTGATGGCGCCGCATTCGCTGACCATGACGCTGATCGGCGCCGCACTCCTCTGGGTCGGCTGGTTCGGCTTCAACGCCGGCTCCAACCTCGAGGCGAACGGCACCGCCGCGCTCGCCATGCTCAACACCTTCGTCGCAACGGCGGCGGCGGCGCTGGGCTGGCTGTTCGTGGAATGGGCGGTCAAGGGCAAGCCCTCGATGCTGGGCATGGTCTCCGGTGCGGTCGCCGGCCTCGTCGCCGTCACCCCGGCCGCCGGCTTCGCCGGCCCGATGGGCTCGATCGTGCTCGGCCTCGCCGCCGGTGCCGTCTGCTTCGTCTTTTGCACGACCGTGAAGAACGCCCTCGGCTACGACGACTCGCTCGATGTCTTCGGCATCCACTGCGTCGGCGGCATCATCGGCGCGATCGCGACCGGCATCCTCGTCAACACCACGCTCGGCGGCGCCGGTATCCCGGACTATTCCAGCAAGCCGGGTGAGCTTGCCGTGAGTGCGTATGAATTCGGCCCGGCCGTGATGGCCCAGATCAAGGCGGTGCTGTTCACCATCGTGTTCAGCGCCGTCGGCTCGGCGATCCTGTACAAGATCGTCGACCTGGTCGTCGGCCTGCGCGTCACCACCGACCAGGAGCGCGAAGGCCTCGACATCGCCGAGCATGGCGAGCGCGCCTACCACAGCTGATCCTCCCGCCGCTCCCAGCGGCAACTCGGCCCCGGCAGCGCTGCCGGGGCCTTTTTGTTGCTCCCGACCATCATGCCCGGGCGTCTCCCGAAGAGAAGACGCCTCTTTCGACACGAGATTCCCGCGCCGTCGCTTCGCCCGCTCGATAATGACGGAGCTCCGCCCGGCAAGGTTAAGCGGGTCTTAACCTCGGCTTCCTAACCTTCCGCGGATGGCCGAATGGTGCGGCCCGACAGTCCGGACAAGACCCGAAACCGCATGCGCACGATCCGCCGCTCCCAATCGCTCATGGACCGCCTGCCGGACCCGGTGCGCGAGTTCCTGTCGCGCCGTGCCTCGGAGCTGACTGGCATGGGCGTGCTCGCTCTGATGGTCGCTGTCGCCACAGCTCTGGCAAGCTGGTCGGTCGACGACCCCAGCCTGAACAACGCCACCAGCGGCGCCGTCCGCAACTGGCTCGGCCGTCCGGGCGCCATGGTCGCCGATCTCCTGATGCAGCTCATCGGGCTCGGCGTCATCGCCCTGCTGTTCCCGCCGGTGATCTGGGCGCTCAGGCTCGTCCGCTTCCACATCTTCGATCGCGGCGCGCTGAAGCTCGGCCTCTGGGTTGTCGGCGTCGCCGCGACCGCCGCCGTCGCCAGCGCCTTGCCGGCGACACCGCGCTGGCCCCTGCCCACCGGCATGGGCGGCGTCATCGGCGACGGCCTGCTGTTCGGCACGCGCAATATCGCAGGCATCGCCGGCAGCGCAGTCGGCAGCCTGGTCGGTTTCCTCTATGCCGGCATCGCCATTCTCGCGGTCACCGCCGCCGCCGGCTTCGGCTTCGTCACCGACGAGGACCCGGCTCTCGACAACGACGAGGCCGAGGATAGCTGGTCCGACGCCGACGAGCGCCGTGACGACGAGCCCGGCATCGCGGTCATCCTGATCGGCTGGCTTGCCCATGGCGCGATGGCGCTGCGCTCCGCGATCCTGCGCCGCCTGCCGCAACCGCCCGAGCCTGCCGTCGATACCGGCGTGGTTCCGACCCGTGACAATGGCCGCGTCCGCCGTGAGCCTCAATTCGGCGAGACACCGGCCGGCCGCCGCGGCCTGCCCGATTTCGATCCCGAGCCGCTGCCGGGCGCCCGTTCTGTTACGGGCCCGAATCGAGCGGCCGACGACTATGACCCGCCCTTCGATCTCGACGACGAGCCGCAGGACCTGCGCGACCTCAACGCCCCGCGCGTGACCATGCCGCGCGCGGCGCCGAAGCCGGGCAAGCGCATGCAGCGCGAGGCCCAGCCCTCGCTGCTCGACCGCGACACGTTCGAATTGCCGCCGCTGACCTATCTGGCCGAGCCGAAGAAGGTCGCCGCCAATGCGGTCTCGACCGACGCGCTGGAGCAAAACGCCACACTGCTCGAAGGCGTGCTGGAGGATTTCGGCGTGCGCGGCGAGATCTCGCAGGTGCGCCCCGGCCCCGTGGTCACGCTCTATGAGCTGGAACCGGCGCCGGGCACGAAATCCTCCCGGGTGATCTCTCTCGCGGACGACATCGCACGTTCGATGAGTGCTGTGTCG
>NZ_JBMDKB010000027.1:0-64071 GCF_057809495.1 Allobosea sp. FG18 | reverse complement strand
CAGGTGGCCGGCTTCGTTTCGGAATCAATGGCCGGCTTCATCGGAATACGCAGGCTGACGGCGGAGAACTTATTCCGATGTCCTGGGCCCTTCTTGATGAAACCCTTGAACTCATCAGGAATATGGCGAGCATGCTTCCCGTAGTAAGCAAAACGTCGCCCCAGCAGGACGCGCTGAGTTCGTTTCGTATCCCGTTTTAGATTTGCGGGATCGGGCTGACCGTTCTCCTTGCTATGAAAGGAGTCGGCTTGGAAAAAACCGCCTTTCGGCAGCGAGTGATATATGTTGTCGCCGTGTCTCTGAGCCATGCTCCCGTGCATCACCGCCCTCTTCCGACGGAAGCGCAGATCGCTCCAATAGGCATCGAAATCGATGATTTCGTCGATGCACATCCAATAAATCAGATGCTGGCTCATTTTGTTGTGAGCCGTACCTGTGCCGATCACGTGGTCACCGACTGCGGCGGTCGCCCGGATCATCGGCTTGCATGCAGCCAGTGAACACCATCCATGAAACGGGTTGGGCGCAAATCCCATGTCATGCTCAATCACATAGGAATGCAGCCTCATTAGCACTTATTCCGCTTCGTCTTAGGAGAAGGTCGCGGCGCGCCTGTCGGTGTCTCCCAGGGCGTCTCTTCGTCCGACAGGACACCCGCTAGTTTCTTCGGATCCCAAACGACCGCGCCGGAGCCAATCTTTTCAAGAATCGGCGGCAGGGCCCTTTCCTCGGCGCCTTTCGGCCATATCCCGACGGCGCGACCGCCGCTCCCGACAGCGCCGCCAACCGCGCCATCTAGCTCCGGATCCTCGACGCACTGCGGGGTCAACACGACGATGAGGGTAACATCGTCCTCCTCCGCATTCTCTTCGTCATCGTCCTGGGCGTCATCGGCACCGGCATCATCGCTATCATCCGACGCCTGGTCCTCTTCCTCCTCCTGGTCGTCGGACTCATCGCCCAGTGCGAGCCCGTCCTCGTCAACCTGAACACAGCCCGCTTCAGCGAGCAGTTGGTCGAGCTCTTTCTCGTCGACGCCGACGTCGCCCTTCTTGAACACGCGAACCTTCATCACGGCAGCCCCTGTTCATCGTATGTTCGTGCAATCTTTCGCCGAGTCGCTCTCATGAGTCAAAGCGCGCATGATTCGGAGGCGCATTCCTTGGATTTGGTGATGCAGGTGAGCGTGTCGCAGCAAATCTGGCGCCCAGCGGCGGCCCAGTAGCGCCTCGACGGCGAGCGATCTCAATCAGGCCCAGGAAATTTTTGGCGGGCGGTCGGACTTAGACGGACGATCAGTGCGAGTTCGGACGCCCGCATCCCGCCCAGTTGCACTGGGCGCCGGCGACTAGGGCTATCGCTTGAAGGCGTGAAGGAGCATGAGGTGCTGTCCATCATGGACAGCACCTCGCGATCTGGCGAGGCCCAGATCGCATTTGGGGACGACGCAAACACCCAAATACTACCCCCTAGTATGCGGCTTGGTAGCGCATATCCAAACTATGGGGGCAAGTTGGTACAAACTATGGGTTTGATTTCCAACTTATGGGTTGTTGCACAGAATGAATCCTCGGATCCCCGACCTCATCCCCCAGATTTTTCTGCAGCCCGAAATGAGAAAGGCCCGGGGCTTGCGTCCCGGGCCTTTCTGTGATCTAAACCAGTAATCAGCGAGTGGAAATTCGCTATACTGCCCGTTCTCGCGTTGTTTACGCGGTCTCTCCGACGGCCTGCAAGTAAAGATCGAGGATTGCTTCCTCTTCTTTTCTTTCATCGATGTCCCGTTTGCGCAAAGCAACTACTTTGCGCAACACTTTTACATCATAGCCGTTGCCTTTTGCTTCGGCATATACTTCCTTGATATCGTCGGCGATGGTCTTCTTTTCTTCTTCGAGACGCTCGATGCGCTCGACAATGCTCTTGAGCTGATCGCCCTGAACCGGATCGTCCATTTGAAAACTCCTGACTAAGCGGGAAACGAGGATTTATTGATCCTACGAGCTATCCTTGACGGTCAACGAGTGCGAAGCGCCCGTCCACCAAAAGAATGGCCTCACTTGATCCGTGGTCCCGGCGCCGGGGTCGGCTCGGGCGTATAGTCGAGCGTCTCGTCAAGCGCGGGCTTCTTGGGCGCAAGTGCCTCAATGATGGGTCCGGCGGACTTGTAGAGCGCAACCACGTCTGGATGGCGGGGGTCCGCTCGGTCAGTCACGACCGTCGAGCCCAGGATCGGCATCATCGGCAGGGCGCTATGAAGGAATGCGGGATTGCTCACTATCAACCTCTTTCTGAATTTCCTGCGCTGATGCTACTTTGCAAAAGGATCGTTGTCGCGTTCCAATGCGATTCGATCACTAGTTCAAGGATTCGAATTCCACCATGCAACCGATCAAGCTCGGATCAGAGGATGTTCTGGCCTGGCAATCGCTGCTCCCGCCGGATTTGAAGGAGATCTGCCCCCCAAAGGCCGATCCCGCTCTGGACGAGGAATGCGATGAGCTTTCTCAGGCGCTGTCCATCTCTTCGCCTCGGCGATTCGGCGAGACGTTGCGTGCGCGCGGACCTCTCATTCGGCGACTCGAACCGGCTCGCCGCATCTTGATCCTCGCGTATTCGATCAGCCGTGGGTGGGACGACGCGACCCGAATTGTTTCCGACCTGACGGACGATGGGGTGATCACAGATGAGGAGGGAGCGTCCGGTCGGATTGGCGCCCTCTTCATGGAAGACTGCCACGCGGTTCGAAGAATCGTCCGGCATCGCATGATCAACGCTGTCTCGCAGCAGGAAACCGCCGAGGCAGTTCTGCGTGGCGTCGGGCAGTACGAATACGACTACGGAATCGGCTCTGGAGGTTTGACATGAAGAAGGCAGCACTGGCTGGCCTCATGGCTGCTGCGATCTGCTTCTCCAGCATCGCGCACGCCCAGGAATGCTCAACGGACATTCAGAGCGCGATGGACCAGTCGCGGATGAACTACGTCAACGGCATGAACGGCATGGCGAGCAACAATTTCTCGTCGCGCCCGGGCACCTATTCGAACATCGCCTGCCTGGACAAGTTCATGCAGGGGAACATGGATCTGTTCTTCAAGCCGCCCCAGCTCACCGATCTCCTCGGAATGGTCCTCAATTTCGCCTGCCAACAGGCGAAGCAGGCACTCGGTGGTGGTGGCGGCTCGGGCGGCTCGACCAATCTTGGTCAGCTCATCGGCGCACTCGCCGGTGGTCTCAATGTGCCCGGAAGCAACGGTGGGTCGCAGACGGTCAATCTGAACTCTGTGCTCGGCCGTGTTTCGGGCGCAAGCACCAGCAGCTCCGGCGGTATCGGGAGCCTGTTCCGCTGATGTCGATGCGTCAGTTCTCTCCCCTGCTCGTTGCGCTCGCCGCCTCTCTTGCCTGCAGCGCAGCGTCAGCGCAGTCCCGCGCGTCCTTGAAGCCCTCGGAGGCTGGAGATGCGGGACCTGTGCTGTTCACGGAAGCGAGCAAGAGTGCGCCGGAACGCACCGTCGTCGTTCAGCTCGCGCCTGAGGCTGCGGCCTCCGATGTGAAGATCGACCTCGCGACGGCTGATCTCGATGGTGACGGACGCCCCGAGATCGTCGCGCGTCTGCGTTCGAAGACAACGTGCGACCTCAGCGGCAAGCGCTGCCGTGTCATCATCGCTCGGCCCGATGTGCGCGAAGGGTGGAAGACCGTTTTCGATCGCCGCCTGACGGCGCTCGACACAGGCCCTGCCGGCTTCGGTGGGATGCGCTCGCTGCGCATCGACGGGCGCGAGACTTGGTCGTGGAGCGGCTCGCACTACGCGATGGATGTCGCTTCCTCCGGCGATGCCGTCGATTTCAAGGAAGCTCCCGCGCAGGCTCGCCCGCTTCTCGTCGCGCAGTTCGGCGACGCTGCGAGGCGTCTGCCCGCAGGGAGCTTCAAGGTTCTCGTTGGGGCGGCGGATCTCACCGGCAAGGGGCAGAGCGTCGTAATCGCGCGTCTGGAAGGCTCTGGCGTGTGCGGCGTGCTTCTCGGCTGCCCGACCAGGATCCTGCAGGTCAAGAGCGGCGGATACACCACGCTGCTCGATGGTCTCACACATGGCCGCGTCGCGGTCATGCAGGTCAACCGCGATGGGTGGCGAGACGTCGTGGCGGAGCTTCCTCGCTCGCCTGGTCGCGTCGTCTACGGATGGTCCGGCCAGCGTTACGCAGTCGCTGAGCGGATCGGCACCGGAGTCTCTCGATGAAGAATCTCATGCGTGGTACCGCCCTGGCTACCCTCCTTGCGAGCTGCATTCTGCTCGCGCCGGGCGCGCAGGCTCAGACGTCGACCTTCATCGCTGCGACCTGTGGCGGTGGGTGCTCGGATCCCCTCGGGGAAGAAGCCGCGGCGCGGTCAAATTGGACCACGCTCACGGCTCTGGGCACGACGCAGTATGTCGGCGCTTCCTTCAATGGCGGCACAATCGACGCCTCGTCCCTCCTGGCGGCCTCTCGCGTGGCCGGTCCCGTCGTCCTCGATACCTATCTGCGAACCGGACAGGCTCCTGACCCGGCTACGGCCCAGGCCATCCTGAACGCTCTCGGGATTACCGGTATCGACGTCTCCGGCATCACCGGCGTGTCCCAGTCTGGCAACAACAACGACCCCTACGGCACAGGTTCGAATACCAACGGCTCTTCACCCGGCGACAACAGCTCGTCGATGCTGACCCAGCTGGCGAATGTCCTCGCCGGCAACACGAACGGCCAGTTCGGCTCCGCCGGCAACGCCTCGAATGTCGCGTGCGACGAGTCGATCGCTTCTGCGACCGTCGCCGCGGCGCAGCAGCACATCAACAACATGGTCACGATCGCGACCAGCGGCGACTACGGCTTCTCGCAGAACGGCGGCTCGGCGGTCTCGTCCGGCCAGCGCTCGCAGAGCGGTTATTTTGGCTCCTCGTGCCTCGACTCCCTGATGCAAGGCAACCGTGATCTGCTCTTCCGGCCGCCGCAGCTGAGCCAGCTGCTCTCGCAGCTTCAGAACATGTTCGGCGGCGGTGGTTCCGGCGGTGGCTCTGGCGGCTCTGGTGGTTCCGGAAGTTCCGGCGGTAGCGGTTCGAGCGGAGGCTCGGGCAACTGTGCCAATGCGCCGGCGATCCTGCAGCAGGTCATGGCCTCGATGCCGAGCAGCATTTTCTCCGGCAAGGGCAACGGTGGCTTCTTCCCTCACCTAGGCTTCGGCGGCGGAGAAGGCACCAGCACCATGAATGCCTTCGGGCTCACCTCCAACGTGTCCCGCGCGTCGACCTCCTCGACCGGCGGGATCGCCTCCCTGTTCTCTCGCTGAGGGTCTCTCGATGAACGCGAAATCTTTTGCCCTCGCCGCTGGCGTCACCCTTGGCGCTCTTGGCTTCGGCTCCGCTGCCCAGGCAGCCTGCTGCGTCGCCTACGATTACAACGACGCCAAGCAGAACACGAACCAGATCATCAGCCAGCTGAGCGAGCGCATCAATGCGATGCAGCTGGCGATCATCGAGGCAATGCGTCTCGGCACCGGTCAGCTCTCGGGCAACTCGAAGGAGCAGATCGGCGCTCAGTCGAATATGGCGAACGTCAACGACGATCGTCGCGTCGTCGGCAACATCGAGATGGCTCGCTTCAACGCGATCAAAGGCGCGGCATCGGGCGCCTCGTCCTGTAACGTGATGACCGGCGCGCGCGCAGGTTCGGCGCTCGGTGCGTCCGCTGCATCGCTCAGCGCCGCCCTGTCGTCTGATACCACGGCATGGGATCTCGGCAGCACCGATCAGATGCCCTCATCTCAGGGTCGAGACGTCGCCATCCAGAAGCGTCTGTCGCGTCACTGCGCGCTCTACTCGAACCAGGATGACGTTCGCTCAGGCCTTTGCTCTTCGGCCGCTGGGTCTGACATGCAGAACGCATCGATCGATGTCGGCAAGAGCCTGTTCTATAACCAGGCTGGCAGCGAATCGACGAGCCTCGGTTCGCAGCGCGTCGAGGCAGCGAAGACCTTCCTCATCAACGCCATCGCTCCGAATCCGCAGGGCGGCATGCTCCCGAAGGAAGCGACCTCGGCTTCGGGACGTGAAAAAGCGGCGCAGCGCCAGGCCTCGGCGGCGCGCCTGTCGATCGCCTCGAACACGGTTTCGGACATCCTCGCGAAGCGGACGGCGATGCCGAACTCCGAGGTTCAGGGCTGGGCGCAAAGCCTCGCCAGCCAGATTTCCGGCTACAACGCCAACTACTCGGAAGGCGTCTCCTGGCACGACTGGATGGATGTGCGCGCAAGCGGTTGGTACCGCAACGCCAACTGGGGCGTGGCGATGAACAACAGCTACGAGCAGGCGATCAAGGATGGCGTGATGATCCAGTCCTTCCAGGCGTATCTCGCCTGGGAGACCTACAAGCTCATCGAGCGCCAGAACTTGATGCTTGCAACGATGCTGTCCATCCAGACTGAGAGCAGCCGCAACATCGCTCCGGCTGCGACGACGATTCGTTGATCCCGGGAGATCGTGATGGGACTCGCTGCACTCAAGAAAAAGGCCTCCGCTCCTCAGGTTGATGAGGATTCCGGTGCTCCTGAGAGCGCCGTGGATGCGGGTGACTTCGAGACCTCGACACCGGCTGCCGCTACTCCGGTCGCGGCAGCGCCCGCGGCTCCTGTCGACGAACACGATCTCTCCCAGTTCAAGCCGATCGCCGACGCGTCATCGTCGGCTCCGGCCGCTGTTGCTTCGCTGACGCGCCCGGCGCCGGGCGCCGCTCCCGCCAACGATCTGGACGCCCATCTGAAGCGCGCCATGGCCGAGAAGGGCGTTTCGTCCGGCATCGAGGCCTCACTTGCGCCGGCGGCCGCCGAGGCCTCTCCCGTGGTCGAGGAGGCTCATGAAGCCGGATCAGCTCTAGACGGGGCGGATCTGTCGCATCAGGCCGAGCCGCACGTCGTTCCGCCATCCGTCGTGGACACCAGCATGGCGGAGCAGCTGCTCCGCTCATCCGGCCTCGACCCGGAAATCTCCAGCGAGCTTGCTCGCTCCTACATGGAGGAGGTCGCCAAGACGATCCGCCCCATGGCCGCGAAGCTGGACCGTCGCCAGCGTGACGAAGAAGAGCTCATGCGCCGCTATGCCGAGATGGAAGCGGCCCAGAGCGTCGGCGGCAGCAGCGGCCTGCTCGGCGGGCTCGTCTCCGGTATGGCTTCCCTGATCGCCGGCGATCCTCGCCGTCGGGCTCTCCGCCGCATGGAGGGCATCGCGAACGACCGCGGCAAGGTCGACGATGCTCACAACGACATCCTTGCCTCGCTCCGAGAGCGCATGTTCACGGCCAAGTCGGCACAGTACCGCAGTCGCGTTCTGGAAGTCGCCGGCACTGCGAATGCCGTGGGCCGTTCGGTCGTGGCTTACAACCAGGCTGTCCTCGAGGCGGATGGCGCGCAGGACTTCCGCACCGCTCTCGAAGCGTATGCGCAGGACAAGGAGCTGACCGTCGACAGCGCCATGGAGAAGATCTCCAGCGGGGATGCTCCCGCGGAGCTCGTCGCCAAGCTCCGCGCTGCTGAGCCGTCGATCCTCAAGGACCCGAAGGTGGCTGCCGCCAGCACCAAGATTGAGGATGCCCACCAGGAGCTCAGCGGCATGTTGGATCGCGTCGTCGGCGATGCGGAGACGCTGTCCAAGAACTTCCCGGACCGCTTCGACGCCGAGAATGCAAGCGAGAACGTCAAGGACGTCGTCAGCCGTCTCAACGACCGCATGCCCAAGCCCGTGACGGAGGAAGAGCGTCGCAAGCTCGAAGACCGCCTCAAGAACATTGCCGAGGCGATCAGCAACGCTTTCCGCAAGCTCATCGACCGTCTGATGGCGATGTCCGGTATGGCGCCGAAGGCCTGATATGGACCTCTTCGTGATCGAAGCGCCGTTGAAGGCGCGCACCCTTGAGACGATCCTGAAGCGTCTCGGCTTCTCGGCAAAGGTGCAGGCCACGAAGGGGCATCTCTTCGATATGCCGGAAAATCTCGACGTTCCGGCGATCGATTCCCGGATGCGTGAATTCCGGCGCACCCCGAAGGACGTTGAGGTCGTGAAAAGGCTCCGCTCGGAAGCGATGATGGCCGAAAACGTCATCATCGCCACCGATGCCGATGCCGAAGGCGATGTCATCGCCTGGGACGTTGCGACCCTGATCCGAGACATGCACCCGAATCCATTGCGCGTCCGGATGAAAGGTCTCGACGACGATTCCGTTCGCGCATCCATCGATGCCGCTACGCCCGTTCGCAAAGCAGACGCGGTCGCCGGCCGAACCCGCGCGATCGTTGATCGGCTGATCGGCGCCAGCTTTTCCCGCCCGGATGTTGGCGTTGGCCGCGTCCAGACCGCGTTGCTTGGGCTCGTTCAGCGAGACAAGCCGTCGACGCTACGCCTCAACCTGGTCGCTCCGGCGAAGGACGGAGGCCGCGTTTTCATGGCCGAGGCGCCGTGCGTGGCGCCTTTCGATCCTGAGATCGCCCGTCGCCTGACGGGGATGGCCTTCCCGATGATTTCTGCCGGGGCAACCTCAACTGTCGCGTCGCCGGCCCCGCACATGGGTGACGTCATGGTGCGCGCGGCCGAGAAGCTCGGCATGTCGCCCCGCGAAACCGACGATTCCATGCAGCGGCTCTACGAGCAGGGGCGACTCTCCTACCCTCGTGCCGGCTCCCGTGGCGTCGCCCCGGCGACTGCCGCGAAGATCGAGGCGCTTCTGCGGAAGGCTGGCTACAATGTCGACCGCAATGCCATGGCGCCGAAGACTGAGGAGGACGTGCACGATGCTCCCTTCCCGATCGGCGGAAAGGTCGATCTGACGACCAATCCCCAGCAGCTCGGTCATGACGAAGGTGTGCGTGCCCAGATCGCGCGAGATCTCGTCAAAACGGGGCTGCGGTTCACTTCTCAGCCCGGCATCGGCGCCGAACTCGTGCCCTTCCTCGTGAAAAGCGGGTTTAGCCAAGCCGTCGCCGAGAAGGTCGGATCGCTGGACTGGCGCCGAGAGAACGGCCCGCGCTTCCCGGGCCAGGTGACGTGGGTCAGCGGCTCCAGCCTTGAAACGCGCCGAGCCGACGCTGTTCTCCTCGAAGCCGCCATCGGCGCGAAGCTCGGTCGGCCCTCGACCTGGGCAAAGCACATCGAGCGTTTCATGGAACGCAACCTGGTCGATGGCAATCTCCAGCTGACGGATCGTGGGCGCGCCTGGATCTCGAAGTCGCCGCCTGGCCTACTGGATCCGCGCGTCTCGGCCGCGATCGAATACGCCTGTGAGCGGCCTCAGCCCTCGGCGTTCGGAAACCCTGACCGGGAGCCCTGGGAGGTCAATGCCGAGCAGATCGTGCGATCGCTGCCCGAGCCGCTGCGCGCGCCGCTCCAGGCCATGGTCGCCAACGAGGCTCCGCGGGCCAAGATCGATCCGATCTCCGATTTCGGTTTCGATCGATCCGTCATGGCGGATATGGATGGTTTGACGCTCACGCACGCTCCGGCGCCGATCGAGGACTAAGCTGCGTTCGCCTGTCGTGGTCGTTGTCGTGAGGTGGTGCTGTGTTCTCAAATTCGGTGATTCAGGCGGTCGCCTATTACGTTTATCGCCTGATAGATCCTCGGGACGGCAGCACGTTTTATGTCGGCAAGGGACGGGGTAATCGCGTCTTCGAACACGCGGACGGCGTCTCTGAGAATGGCGACGTTGCAGGTGACAAGCTGATCCGAATTCGCGAGATCAAGCGCGCCGGCCTTGAGGTCGGTCATGTGGTGCACCGACATGGTCTCGATGAGCCCACTGCCTTCGAGGTCGAGGCAGCCCTGCTCGACGCGTATCCTGGAACGACCAACCTCGTAGGCGGTCATGGCTCAGACGAGCGCGGCGTCGCCCACGCGAGAGAGATCATCGAGCGCTATGAGGCCACTCCTATCCAGCCCCTCGGAGAGCTGATCGCGATCTCCGTCAATCAATCAGCCATTGAGCGAAGCAGCCTCTACGAAGCTGTCAGGTACGCTTGGCGGCTCAGCGCCGTGAAAGCGCGCGCGGCCGATTATGTGCTGGCAGTGTCCCAAGGCCTCGTGATCGGAGTCTTCAAGGCGGATGCGTGGCACCCGGCGACACCCGAATTCTTTCCGGCATTGACGAGTGCCATGCCTGGCCGCTGGGGATTTGTCGGCAAGCCGGCGCCGGAAGAGGTGGCGCAGCTTTACCTTCGGACCCGTCTACCCAAACGCCCGCGCGGATCCGTCAATCCGGTCCGCTATCTCGGGCCCGAATAAAATGGGCACCGGGTCAAAAAAGTGCTTTGCCACTTTCAACGCTCGATTCCAAACTCAGCTCGAAGGCCCAAAAGGCCGGCCGTTTCGGAGAACATCGATGGTATCTGTCAGCCCGGGAAAGGCGGATTACATGAAGGCCGCGTCGGTAAGCATGGAACGTCTTTACGGCGTTCGCCTCAGCGAGATCCATCAGGATCTCGATCCGAAGCTCGTGCGTATGGATGCCGCGCGTGGCGCCGGCGAAACACCGGAGTCCTATGTCGGCGTGCTGGCAACGCAGTACGGCCTCCTGGCGCGGAGCGCAGCCGAAGGTCTCACCGATGCTGATCTCCGTAGCCGCAACCTGCGCGCTGCCGCTCTCCTGCCCGTCATGGTGGAACACCCTGAATGGCAGGCCATCGGGGACGGCGCTCTCTACGCCCCGGGCGACGAAGGCGTCTTCAAGATGGCGCCCGATCTCGACAATACGGGCAAGGTGTGGGGCTTCTCGATGTCGATCTCGGTCGGTGCCGAGTTGGTGCACAACGGCAATCGTTCCGAGGTCGAGGGCGGCGCCGATTTCGAACGCATCGGGGGCGGCCTCGATATCTCGGGTGCCCTGAAGGCGTATGAAAACCGACTGCAGAACCCGGGCCTCGGGCGCCGAATGAACTGATCATCCTGAAAGGCCGAATGAGAAGGCTCGGGCAACCGGGCCTTTTTTGTGCCCGCCTCAGATCAGCGAACGCTGAAGCCCGCTGCTCGCAACTGGGCCGGGAGCTGCCCACCCGAGTTATTGCTTACCACCAGGCGCAGGCCCTCGGCGTAGGGCTCACTGGACAGCACCTGGAGCCCGGGAATCGCCTGAAGGCGCGCCAAGGCCTGGTCTACGATTGCTGCCGGCGGGGGAAGGAGGATCAGGCGATATTCGGTCGCCCCATCGGCACCAGCTCGATAGGCCTCGATTTGGACGTCGCCGGCGCCTGCACTCTCGGTTGCTTTCTCAGGTTGCGAACGCGAGGCTTGAGCGGCGCCCCCAGCCCGGAACATGCCAGAGAGGACGGTAAGGGCTTGTGCCTTTGTCTGAGCAGGGTCCTGGTGCACATCTGACGGCTCCCAGGAGGCGGCGTAGCCGGGAACCCAACCGGCGAGCGCTACGGTTCTCCCATCCGTTACAGCCAGCGCCACGCCAGGCGCTCCATACTTCCTCATGACGCGCTCAAGGCTATCCACCATCATCCCATCGATGGATTCCGCCGTTACCGAGCGCTTGTCCTCGTCGTCACCAAACAGTGGCACGATCCGCAAGCCATCTACGGTCGCCGGCGCTCGCCACATGCGCGACCAGTCATCGTTCCGATCCCAGATCGAAAGCGTGCCATTCGGAAGCCGCCGCGCCGGGATCAAGAGAACCCACGACGGTCGAGACAGAGAGCGTGAGCGCGCGCTGTCTGGCCAAGGCGCCGCTGGCTCTGCGGGAAGCGCCGGAGCGATGCTCGCGAGGAGCGCGGCGGAAAGGATGAAGGATCGGATCAAAGGATTGCGCCAACGATTGTTCCGGATCATGCTTGCGTGGTTCAGGTGCGCGCGTCCACTCCGCGAGAGAGAATATCGGTGAATCCCTCAAGGCGTTCCGTCATTTCAGGTGCTGCGGCTCTTTTTCTTCCGACGGGAGGCGCCCGGGCATTCGGGAGAATTGCGCGCCCCGAGCTGGTTCGCATGCTGCTGAAGCAGGAGGCGACTGAGATCGGTCAGGGGGCGCTTGTTCAGGTCCTCGTATCACCGGGATGCGTCGAGTCGAGCCACCTGCTGAGAGCCGCGGAGACGCTTCTTGATCGGTGCCGCTGGCGGTTCATCGTTTTCGCGGGGCCAGTGGCCGCCGCTCGTGCAAATGTCGCCCGTCAACGGGATGCCCGTGACTTCCGCTCGCTTGCCGGGCTGGTTCGGGAGGATGGCCTGATAACACGTGGCACTCCCTCATCGGCGCAGCTTTCGGCTGTGATCGATCAAGATCGCGAAATCGAGATGAAAATCGGTCGCCTGCTCTGGGAGGCGACCTTCTCGGCCTTTGCCACGCCGACGGCTGTGTTCACCGATAGCGCGGGGCTCGTCCGCGTCGTCCGGGGCAATCCGAAGCCCGATGACATCTCCTGGATGGTCTCAGAGGCACGCTAAGCCCACCATTATCCGGTATGCCGAGGGCCGCTATTAAGCGGCCCCTCGCGAAGACTGGGTCGCCTGTGTCAGCCTACCACTCGTAGTAGCCGGACGCCTTGATCGCGCCGTCGGCATAGCGCGTCGGACATTTCGTGACTTCCTTCGTCTTCAAGAACTCGGCGACGAGCTCCTGGGTCGACCGTCCATCAGTCGGCAGCTTGCGACGAGGGCGGGCGATGTTGGCGCCGAAGCCGAAGCGAACCTGACGCTCGGCGGGTTTTGCGGTCTGCATGAGGGACTCCCGAATCGTCCGATTCGATCTCGGACGACCGAGGGTTAGAAGGCGATCCTAGGACTTTCAATCTAATTCTTGCAGCAATCCCGAAATCGAAGGACCGAGCGCGTTTGCCAATCCTTGGTTTCCAAGGTCTAATTCGGCATTCCATGAGGATGATGATGAATCGCGCGCGTTTGCCCATGAAGGTCCATGCTTCCGGTCCGCTTGAGGTCGACCCGTCGGCTTGCCGCCGCGCGAGGCGCTCGTGCTCCTTCACGCTGCATTTGAATCGCTGCTGAGGTCGCTGCAATGGCAAAAATGACGCGCGGCCTGAAGGAGTCGCAGGAGCTTAATGTCGAGTGGCTGCATCGCGATGCCCGCCCGCTCTTCACCAAGTTCGCGGATTGGATGCACAAGCCCGCCAACGCGTCGATGGCGGTTGTCATGCTGGCCGCTGTCGGCTTCGTGGTGCCCGCGGTCGGCGATGTGATGATGATCATCGCGCTCGCCATTACAGCCTGGGCGCTTTCGAAACGCGAGGGGCTGGATCTCCGATTGCCAGCGCAATCCGGCCTCATTGATCCCAACAACCCCATGCCCAACGGTGCGATCGGGCCCGCCAAGGGAATCTTTTTCCTCGGCAATGACATGGTCCGAGGCAGCGAGCTTTGGCTTGGGAACGATGATTGCCGTCAGCATTTTCTGGTGCTGGGGACGACCGGCGCGGGTAAGACCGAGGCGTTGATTGGCTTCGTCGCGAACGCATTGAGCTGGAATTCCGGGTTCCTGTTCTGCGACGGCAAGGCGGACGTGTCGCTTTATTTCAAGCTGTACGCGCTGATGCGGTATTTCGGTCGCGAGGATGACCTGCTCGTCATCAATTTCATGACCGGCAACCGCGATACCAGCGGCTTCCGCGGCGACTTCAACATCACCTCGAACACGCTGAACCCCTTCTCCAATGGCTCGTCGGACTCTCTGACGCAGCTCGTTATCTCGCTGATGGATGAGACCGGCGGTGACGGCGCGCTTTGGAAGGGTCGAGCAAGCGCCATGTTCACCGGCGTGATGCGTGCTCTCGTCTGGCTGCGCGAGCAAAATGTCGTCGACCTCAACGTCGGCGTGATCCGTGACTACCTCAGTCTCAAGCGCATCATCGACCTGGCAAAGCCCACCAAGTACCCGGACATGCCTCCGCACATCCGGCACTCGATCTCGTCCTATCTGACGTCTCTGCCGGGCTACAAGGACGATAAGGGCTACAACCAGGCTCAGACCACGCTCGACCAGCACGGCTACCTGGAGATGCAGTTCACCAAGATCATGGGCAGCCTGGCCGACGTCTACGGCTACATCTTCTCGACGCCCTTCGGTGAAGTGGACATGGCAGACGTCGTGCTCAATCGGCGCGGCCTCGTGATCATGCTGCCCGCCCTCGAAAAGGCGGACGACGAAATTGCCAACCTCGGCAAGATCGTTGTGGCCACGCTCAAGGGAATGATGGGTAACGCGCTCGGTTCCGAGCTCGAAGGCACAGTCCAGCGGATCGTCGACAACCGCGTCACCAATTCCAGCAGTCCGTTCCCCGTGATTTTGGACGAGTGCGGCTATTACCTGGTGACCGGCATGGCCGTGATGGCGGCGCAGGCCCGCTCGCTCGGCTTCGCGATGATCTTCGGCGCGCAGGACCTGCAGTCGATGAAGCGCCACAACGACAAAGAGGCGAACTCGATCATCGCCAATACCAACACCAAGATCTTCATGCGGACGGAAGAGCCCAACGAGACCGCCAAGCTCGCGATCGACCGCGGCGGCAAGGGCCAGCGCTCGCAGCTCAAGGGCTATCAGGCCCATGTCGGCGAACTGACCTCGGTCAGCTATCGCGACAATTCCGAGGCCGGGGTCGAGCTGATCGACCGCGTCGATCTGCGCGACCTGACCGGCCAGAAGGAAGGGCAAATGCATGTCACCCATGGCGACAAGCTGATCCGGGCGCGCTCCTTCTATGCCGACCCGCCCTCCGTCATCGACAAGAAGACGATGATGCTGGCGGTCAACCACTTCATCATCGTCGAGAAGCCGAGCCTCGACGAGGTCGAGTTCGTCGACCGCACCCCCGACGTCCTGGAGAAGCTGCTCGATCCCGCCTTTGCCGCTGCGATGGCGCGCGAGGCCGAGGCCGCGAAGACGCAAATCTACGCCAAGGCCGAGGCGCTCGACGAGATCGCCGTCGCAGCCCAGGGCATGGCCGAGTATATCGAGCGCCGGCCGCGCCAGCCGGTGGCGGAAGCAGCCTGCGTCGGCCTGTTCCAGGTGACCCGCGCCGTCGCCGCGGCAACCGCGGCCCGGCCGGCTTCGGCGAGCCCCGGCTCCAGCATCGCGACGCCGGCCCGCCCGGCCGCCCCGCCGCCGCGCCCGACCGTCAAGCACGTCTCCCTCAACGAAGACGGCGCCAGCAGCGGCGGCCTCTCCGCCCTGGTCGAATCCATGGCCCGCCAGCAGCCCTCCGAGGGCGACTGGCGCACCCCGGCCGACCTGCCGCCGGAGCTGATCGACGAGGACGGCTTCAACCACGACGAGGCCGAGCTCGCCCAGCTCGCGCCCGACCCCGACGAGCGCCCGGTCCGCCGCGGCCCGCTGCCCGAGATCGAGGCGCGCCCGGTCACGCTGCGCGAGATCGGCCATGGCGTCGATGTCGCCGGCAAGTCGATCGCTGAATCCGACGAGCTCGGCCACGACGCCTTCCTGCGCGTCATGTCGGACGCTTATTTCGATCCGGCGTCGACCACCGCCGCCGAGGTCGAGAAGAAGTTCGTCGACGCGACCGGCGGCTCCTACCGGCCGGCCGACCCGGCCGTGCGCCCGATGGTCGATGCCGCCGCCCATGGCAGCGATCGCCTGTTCACTGAGGGCGCCCCCACGGAGGAGCCCCTCGCCCAGCCGGGCTCGGATACCGTCTACGTGTCGGATTTCCTGGCCAGCCTCATGAGCGACACCCAGGCCGAGGAAGACGCCTAGCAGCGGCGGATGAGGCTTCGCCGCACAGCGAAAGGGGCGCCTCGTGGACACGGGGCGCCCCTTTCGCTTGAAGATGTTATTCACAAGATGGGATCATTATCCTAATCCCGCTTGACTTCCCGCTCGGCTCATGCTGTTCTCGTTATGTTCGCTAACGAGTCCTTAATCACTTAGTCGGGGATTCCGAGGCGTCCTGTGATGCAGATTAACCTCGTCACCGTTTCGCCCCAAGGAACCCGTTCCCCGGCCGGGGCCTTGCGGGTATGGAGAATTTGAGTGGACCGCAGGTGCACCCGGCTCAGCGTCGGAGGCTGTTGCAATCCAGAGACTCACCCATGAAAGAGGGTTTTGCACGAATCGGAAAACTCTAAATCTATAGACATTTCCATGGTGCTCAGCCATGGGTGCCCCCGAGGCGCGCGAACGCCTCTCCAGTTAGTTTTGTTCAGAGTTCAGCCAGCAGGCGAAGGTCAATGTCGTACGCAACGCATCCGTCGGTCGACCATCTCACCGAATCCATAAAGTTTGAGCTTATCGTGCTGGGCCTCAGCGATTATGAGGCCGAGCTCCTGGCGCCTCTCGAAGCCGAGATGCGCAGCTACGTCGAAGGGGCTGCCGATTGCGGCCTGTCCGCTGAGGACATGGCCCCTGACCTCATTGAGCTCGCCAAGGGCAAGCTCCAATCCATCGAAATCCGCCGCCACCAGCCCCGTTTGGGTCCGGTGCGCTACTCGTGCATCGCGGAAGTCGCTTGTTCGACGCTCGCGTCGACGGCAAACGGCGCCGGCGTTGCCATTTCCGCCTAACTGACGTGGGCTGATCCACCGTTTTGACCGCGTTCGCCCTTGAGCCTTGCACTCGTTCGCGAGACCTTTTCTCGCGAACGCGGCTCGACTTAGGGCGGAACGGACATGCGGAAGGCCTACATTGACCTGCTGGAGGCGGTAAACGCCGTTCAGATGAAGGCGACCGGGGAAACCGGAGCGCGAGCGATCGCGTTCGGCATCCCCCAGTCTCAGGTTCCTGAAAAGCTCCTTGCCGTTCTGCGTGCCGCCGAGGCCGCGGAGCGCGTTGGCGCATCTGCGCTTACCGGCGGCGCCAGCGAGCCGGCATCGCCGACAGACGACCCTGCCAAGTTGCGGGAGGTCATCGACGGACTATTCCAGTGGATGAAGATCCAAGGGCTCGACGTGCGCGAACCAACGGCAATCGTCGCGGAAATGCTCAAAGGGAAAGGCAAGCGCGGAAAGCGCTATGTCATGCTTCCGAAGTTCGCGCCGAACGCTGAACGTCGCAAAAAGCAATGGAAACCGGTCCTGACAGTGGATGGCACCATGTCAGCCGATGAGATGAAAGCCAAAGCACGCGATATGGGCGAAGTCGCTGATCGGCTTGGTCCTGCTGCAGCTCGCTGATCCCTAGTCTGGAGATACCCCCGCGAAAGGGCTCTCCGGAATCTGCGACCCTTCAGCAGGCAGAGTTCAGAAGGTCACGGACAGCCTTCTACAGGCGCCATATTTCTCCAGTTTGTCTGGAACCCCCTTTTTTGTTTCTGGTTCATGTCTGGCTTGGTTTCGCCGCGTGCATGGGCTGCCAAGGTAAAGGCTCCGTTAACGCAGGGCCTTTAGGTTGCTGGCGAATTGAAGCAGTCGGGGTAATTGCTGGCCTTGGCCCCCCGAATGCGGCAATAGGAATGCTGGCGAAGTCGTGTTTTGGCGCGGATCCTGATCCCGCCATTGTTGGTTCAGTTCGAAGCTATGAGCACAAAACCTCACGTTCTCGTCGTCGAGGACGATCGCAAGATCAGCGAAATGATCGACCAGTACCTGTCCGAGAACGGCATGCGTGTGACCGTCGCGGCGGACGCTCCTTCATTCGATCGGGTTTTTGCCGATGGCCAGTATGACATGCTCATCCTGGACGTGATGCTGCCGGGCGAGAACGGCATCAGTATCTGCAGCCGCGTCCGATCGGCGTCTGCGATCCCGATCATGTTCCTATCCGCCCGTGGTGAGGACAATGATCGCGTTATCGGCCTCGAGGTTGGGGCCGACGACTACCTGGTGAAGCCGTTCTCGTTGCGTGAGCTACTCGCCCGGGTTCGCGCCATGCTGCGCCGGGAAGAACTCGCGCGAGCACCCGCGGGCAACCCTGCCCGGGTTCTCTCGTTCTCTGGCTTCGATCTCGACATGGGCTTGCGCGAGCTGCGCAACAGCGATGGCAGCATCGTCAATCTCACCGGTGCCGAATTCGATCTGCTTCGTGTGCTTGTCGAGCGCTCAAAGCGTGTGCTCACTCGGGACAATTTGCTCGACTACACGCAGGGCCACACCTCGACGGCCCTCGATAGGTCCATAGACATTCTCATCAGCCGCCTGCGGCAGAAGATCGAGATCGATCCTCGGGATCCTCAAATTATCCGCACTGTTCGGGGCGAGGGCTATATTTTCGCACCTGAGGTCGTGGTTCGGTGATCCCGCGGTTCCTCAAACTTCCGACGATTGCGTCCCAGATCATTCTCCTCGTTCTGGGAAGCGAGATAGCATTCCAGGCCATCACGGCTATCGACGTCCATGTCATCGATGGTGGTCAGTCAGGCCGCTGTGACTCGGCGGAAGGCAACGGGTTCTCCTACGCCATTCGTCTGATGGACGATATGACCGATCAGCAGCAGCGCGATCAGCAGCTGCAGGCGATAAAGCAAACATTCCCAAGGATGGGAGTGACGGTTCTCCCGGCGGACATGACGGTTCGGGCGCCACTGGAGGACGCTCCAGAGATCAAATCCGTGCAGCGCATCCTTGGGCCGGATCGCCAGGTCTTCTTTCCGCGAGAGGCGGACGCTCCAACCGGACGCATCGTAATCCGGCTGAGGGATAAGACGCTGATCGCCGCGACCGTGCGCTGCCGCAATCAGCCGGCGGTCTGGGCGTGGGACACTTTCATTCGCGGCCTATTCTACATCTTTCTCACTACCCCGTTCCTCCTCTGGTGGTCGCGCAGGACGCTGGCTCGCCCGCTTCAGCAGGTGGAGGAAGCAGCCAATTCCTTCGCGCTCGATCGTGAGACGGCGCCGATACCTGCAACCGGCCCTACGGAGATACGGGCAGCGACGACCGCTCTCAATCGAGCCGTGTCCCGCGTCAGGAAACTGGTTGCCGAGCGCAGCCGGATGCTCGCGGCCGTTTCGCACGACCTGATGACGCCGCTCACGCGCCTCCAGATGCGCTGTGATTTCGTCAAAGACGACAAGGTTCGCCAGGACATGGTCCGCGACATCGAGCAGATGCGCGCGATGGTTGAACAGGCGCTGTCGTTCTTGCGTGAGGGTCGAGGCACTCAGCGTCGGGCGGCCGTAGACCTGCCGACCCTTCTAACCACCGTGCGCGACCAGTTCCTCGATCTTGGTCACGAGGTCGATTACATCGGCCCCCGTCATCTTGCGGCGGAGGTCGATCCGCAAGGTATCGAACGGGCAATCACCAACCTGGTCGGGAACGCAATCAAGTTCGGAGATACAGTCGTAATTTCGCTGAGTGCGTTGGGCGGCCTTATCACGATTGAGGTCGCCGATAACGGACCGGGTATTCCCGACAACGAGAAGGAACGTGTGACCGAACCATTCATGCGCGGCGATGAGGCTCGCACTATTCACGACGACACGGGCTTTGGCCTTGGATTATCGATCGTGAAGGCCGTCGCCGAACAGCACGATGGCAAGCTCTCTCTGCATGATCGCGAACCGCATGGGCTCCTTGCGCGCATGGAGTTTCCTCACAAGGTCGCACAGAGCCGCAATGGACCTCGGCCCTGGCCGGCGCGAGATTCGCAGATTGCCTGATCGGCTAGAGGAGCGTGAAGCTCATTTCCGTGAGCGGAAGCCCTTTGGCAGCCATCGGGCCAGTCTTCAACACGCGCATCGGGCGCATCCGCATTTTGGCGGGCGCCCGTTTTGCGATCTGCTCGCTGACCTGGAAGGCGACATTCAGGAAGATGCGCCACGCCAGCGGCGCCCGCGGATCGATCGTCGTGCAGGACAAAGCGAGATAGTCTCGGCCTTCCAGGTTCCGGATGAGCGCAGCTCCGGCCCAGTCGATGGATACGAAGCCAGCAATGTCGATCTCTGGGACACCGAGGGCAAGGGTTCCGTCCGACTCGAAAGCGAAGGCAAACGAACTCGACCCGAGCGTTCCGAGAAACAGGTCGTAGAAGACCTTCGAGCCTGACTTTCGTTCGGCCACCTGCGCGCCGACGCGCGACACCCGCCGAACCAAGTCCAGCATCGGGTGCGCTTCTGCGATCTCTTCGATCGGGCGCATCGTCGCCATGGTCGTTATCCCAGTCCGATTCGTTTCAATCCTTGTTGGAAGGTTGCGACCAGCCCTTCTCGATGTAAAGTCTTTCGCAGAATCGTAGGATTCGATCGCTGATCCTTGAAGGACCGTTCCCGTGATCCAAGCCGCCAACGCAGAGGACCTGATCAAGCGCAATGCTCTGATCATGTCGCTGTCGCAGCATCTCTCGCCGGGCTTCTCGGTCGTTCCTCCGACTGTGCGCTTCCCCTTTCCAGCCGTCGCTCATCCCGAGATGGGTCTGTGCGCGGTGTTCGTTCACGAGTCCCCGCTGATCCTCGAAGAAGGCGAGCGCCGCTGGTATGGGGCAGAGAGCGTTGATCCGGAGCGCGCCATCGCGGAAGCGACAATGGAGCTTTCAGCGGCCGCCAAAGCTCCACTCGACCGCGTTACCGGCATCGCCTGGTTGCCACAGGGCTATAGCCGCCTCGAAATGCCCGGGATCTGCACGAGCCCGGCGCCGGAAGACGCCGCTGCCGTGATCGAAGATGCTCTTTCCCGGGTGCCGAACCGGACTGATGCTCCCCTCAATCCATGGTATGCGAACTACATCGTCGGTGCATCGGGTCCTAAAGGCCCGCCGAGCGAGCCTGTCCGTCGCGTCTCAGCGCTGGTCGAGAAGGTCCTGGAGGGCATTTTTGCCGACAAGGAAGCGGTGATCGCTGGCACTGTTCTCGGTCCCACCGAGTTTGCCGACCCCCGCTTTCTGTTGCCGGCTCTTCTCGCCTGCGCATCGGAAGACTGGGACACCGTTCGCTCCTCTACCGGGCGCGTGAAAGGAATTTTCCCGGGCTTCAAGCTCCAGCTCACACCCGATCCGGGCTCGCTCCTCGGCTACCGCGTCGATGGTGTCATCGCTGCGACCCCCTATCTCATCCACGGTCCTGTCGCCGCGGTGATCCGGCGCTTCGATTTCGACGGCGAGTTCGCGCTCGATGACCTTGTGGGGCAATTCGCCCGCTATCTCGAAAAGAACGGCCTCGATGCGACCGTGCTCGAAGAGTACGAGTACCGTCTGGCGACGGCTGAGTGAGGCAGGCACATGTCACTTGCAGCCATCAAGGACGCCGCCAAGAAGTCCGAGAGCGCCTATGAGAGCGAGCGTGCGCAGCGCGAGGAACGCTTTCGCTACCGGCTCGCAGCACAGCAGTTCCTGAAGCACCAGGCGCCGCTCTTCCGCGTGATGCTCGCCAAGGGCAGGAAGGCCGAAGATATCGCTGCTTCGCGTGAATTCGCGGACATGACGCTTCGAGCCCGCGAGCTGGCGAGCATTATCGCCCGTTCGCTGTTCCCCGATCTCGAAGCCGCCGCTCTGCCCGAGGCCGCTCGCCATTTTCGCGTGGAGGCCGCTGAGGCGGTGGCCATGGCTTGGGCCGATAGCAGGGACCTGGATATCGAGTTCGCAGCCGAGACGATCGTCGACGCCGTTCGCCAGGCACACATCGTTTTCGACGGCGAGGCGATGCGCTGGCGAGACATCAGCGAGGCTGGAAGCATCAGCCTCTCCGCCGCGGCGAGCTCGGCTCTGCTGCTCCGGTCGGTGATGCTCTATGACTTTCGGCTTGGACGAGACAATGCGCTGAGCCGGATGAGCGCTCTCCTGGTCGAGACGACCTCGGAGAACGTGCGGGCGATCCTCCCTGGCGATGCATCCTCCGAGGACCGCAGGAGCGTCTTCCAGAGCGTCATGCGCGAGAACGGGCAGATCCTCGCCGGAATCTACGAAAGCGTCTCACGACGCACCGTAGCGGCGCTGGCTGGTCAGCCCGAGGCTGATCGTCAGAGCTGGCTCCTTCGAGAGCGCCCTCTCGACGCCATTGACGCGGAGTTTCGCGCTGCCGCCGACGCTTTGAGCTTTGCGGCGGCGCGGATCGGGAAGCTGTCTCTCGATGCGCTCAAGGCGGTCGAGACGCCGAACGCTCCGAGCCCCTAATGGGTGGTTCCTGCGCCACCGGCGCCTGCCAGATCGTCTCGGCCTTCGCTTATTCCGCCCAGGGCCTCGGCGACGAGCTCTCCCGCGCGCTTGCCTTCCTTCACGGTGCGGCGCCGATCTTCTTTCCGCTGTTGGCGGGACTCATCGGTGCATGCGTTGCCCATTCGATTGGTCGCGCTGTCGAGCGCTGGCCCAAAGTGACCGGGTGGAAAGCCGAGGCCGGTGGAGCGCTTTTGTCGCCGCCTCCCTATTTGCGGATGGCACGCGCCTCCGGCGGCCTCGTTCTCCCGATCATCAGTTGGCTCCCTTATAGCGGCGCTGGCGCCATCGGTCGCTGGGCCTACCCTGCGGTCGAAATGTCGTTTGCTCTGGTCTGGGCGGGAGCGATTGCATGGACCGGCCCGGCTTTCTCGACCTGGATCCTGCTGACGGCGTGCTCGCTCGCCTTCTTTTGTGCCTGGCTCGATCTTGTCTGCCACGAGATCCCGGACAACCTCACCGTGCCACTGGCCTTCCTCGGCCTGCTCTTCTCACCCGTCGAGCCCGACGCGATCAATCGGATCTGGGGAGCCCTGTTTTGCGGCGCCGCGGTCCTCGGCGCGTTCAAGCTGGTGGCGAGCGCTAAGCAGGTCGATGGCGTCTCGCTGGGTGATGTTGCCTTTCTCGGAGCTGCCGGCGCTTGGGTCGGGATCTGCGGTAGCTTCACGCTGATCCTGGCATCGGTTGTCGCCTACATCGCCTATGCGGGCCCTCTCCGGCGATCCGGGGTGCTATGGGCCCCAATGGGGCCCGCGCTGGCTGTTGGCTTCGTCTTCGCCATCCTGAGTGGCGTGCGCCTGATCTGACGCACCTCACATCATCGGGGTTGGCGCCATTTCGCGCTCCGGCATCTCCCATTCGGGATCCCGGACACGCACGACACGACCAATGCTCTCCGCGAAGGCGACGAGCGACGTGTGATGGAGGCGCGGGTCAGCGGAAGCTTGGCCCTGGAGACGGTCGAAGGCGCATTCGTTCCTGCCCGCCATCGGGGTCTTCCCGGCATCGAGTGCGCGGACGAGTGAATTCCACTGCTGGATGAACTTCCGATCCTGCGGGATCTTCGTTCCCAGCGCGCGGGCAACGTCACGCTGCAGCAGCCATCCGTTGGGCTGATCGAGGAGTTCTCGATTGCGGGTGCTGCGCTCCTCTGCCGGCGGGCGCGTCGGCTTGTCGGCAGCAGAACGCTCGACGTCGCCGCCGGACGTCTTCTCGGTTGCCGAGGGTCCACGCTCCTTGGCAGGTGAGTCCTCGGTTACGGAGGGCTCGACATCGCTTGCAGGCGACCTCTCAGCTGGCTCCCGGCCTGCTGTGGTGTGAGGACCTGCCTCGGTCACAGGCTCCTTCTCGAATGCCAACCTCTCGCTACGAGCCTGGTCACGAGCGATCTTCGCCGCGGCGGCCTCCTCCACGATGGCCATTTCGGCCGCGGGGAGCGCGATCTTGAGGCTCTTCGCGACCCAGGCGAGTTCGCTCTCGTGGATCAGCAGCTCAGGCACGCCTCTGAGCTGCTTAATCGAGCGTGCTCGAACGCGACGACCGTTGTCACGCAGGGGTGTGCCTACGCGGACCTGCAGCGCAGTCTTCCGCCAGAAATCCTTGATGGCGAAGCCGCTGGTCTTCAGCCGACCGCAGACGTCATCGAAGTTGAGCTCGTCCTTCTGCGGGCTGGTCGGTCGCTTCGAGTCGAGAAACGCGATGACGGAATGCAGATCGTCTTCATGAACGGCGAAAGAGCGATCATCGCCGTCCTTGAACAGACCGCATCTGATCGGCGCCTCGCCGGCACGGGTGCCCGCCGGTGACAGCTTCCATTGCCCTTCGAAGGTTCTGAACACAGCATTGACTTCGTCGGCAGCGTCATTGGAAATTGCACCGACCACGTCTTCACGCGTCAGCCACTCTTTGCTCAGGTGCGGCATCCCATGGACGCGGCCGATCGCGCGTCCGAGCACCTCAACGTCGGTAGGGGACATCATCAGCACCGTTCCGCTGTTGCTCAAGCGGGTTCCGGCTTCAAGCTTCAGCGAATTCAATCTGACGTCCTCGACCCGCCGTGCCTTCAGCTCAACCTGCCGCCAGGTGCTGTTGAAGTCCGGATCGTTGATGTCGACTTCGAGCCAGGCCGCAGCGCTCCTGATATCGTGCCAGCCGTCTTCGACAGCTGAGGCGACAGTGGGCTTCTCCTCGCGGGGGAGCAGCCTCTCCGTGTGATGGAGCTTGCCTTCGATGGTGATATCCCGGGCCGTCATGTCCGGGGGAAGCAAGCGTCCTTCGAGCCGTGCGGCGACAGGAGAGATAGTCGCGACCCCATCCGGAATATGGCCAGGATCCGAAGCGGCCCGAATTGCTTCCTCCGTCAGGACCAGGCGATTGGGTGCGCGCTCCTCGGCCGGGGCCTGAGGGGCTTCGGTCTTGGCACCCTCCGCGATCGGTGCGGCAACGACCTCATCCTTGGCGCGGTCCTCGACTGGAACGGTTGCGACCTCCCCCGTGGCGCCTCCCTGAGCCATGGAGCCGCCGTTTTGAAGCAGCTTGTTCTCGTCGGCACTCACATGCTGAGGCCAAACCGTAAGCGGAGACGTGGATTGGGTTGGCGGCAAGGTCGCGCCAACGTCCGAGGTCGCTAGGACAGCTCCGGCCTCCACACGAAGCGACGGCAGGACCTCGGAGGCGCGGATCGGCTCCAACTCACTGACGCCGTCAGGCTCGATGGCCTCTTCCGGCTGGAAGTCGGCACCGCGATAGCCCTCAATCCGGATGTCTGCGAAATCCACGGGATTGGCAGTGACGAACCGAACATCGACGCCTTCAGCCGCCTGATAGAAGGCAACCGGGTTCCCCTCAAGGACACCGTTTATGTAGATTTGCACGTCGAGAACGTATGCAATTTGGTCCCGCGACTCGGGTGAAAATCTGGGGTCGATGCGCTGAGCGCGGCCGGATTGCTGGAGCTGGACGACGTCAGATTCCGTCGGCGTATTCACGACCACGCCTACCGCTGGGAGGTCCCACCCCTCTTGCAAAAGCTTGGCGTTCGCGATCCCATGGAGATTGCCCTCGCCGACTTCGACGGCGAGGGCATCGATCATCTCGACCGGATCCTCTCCTGTCACCACCTTCATGGTTTTGCGGCCGCCAAAGCGCCGGTTGTATTCGGCGGCATAAACGCGAGCGTGAGCGCAGTCCGCGCCATAGAAGACCGTGACTTTGTCAGCGAGAACCGTTGGATCCTCGTCCGGTCTGAGACCGAAATCGTCCTTGGCGCTAAGGAGGAAATCGAGCGTCGCATCGACGACAGCTTTACGCTTCAGCTTGGTTCGCTCCATGCCCGAAGCAGGGACATTGCCGTTGATGTCGACGCGCAGCACGTAATTTACGACAGGCGAGATCACGCGACGGTTGCGAAGCACCTGAGCTGGGACGTTAATGACCTCGTTCTGCGCGCCGATCAAAGCCGTCACGCCCTTCTCGTCATCGAAATTTGGGGTCGCGCTGAAGGCGGTGACGACCGAACGTCCGAGGAAGCCATCCAGAACCGACTGCCTGAGGTCGGACAGTCCACGATGGGCTTCATCCATCACGATCGCATCGATCATTTCTGGACTAATGTGGCCCTCCTGGACCATCCGAGTGAACCCCTCATAGGTGACTAGCGTCACCGGTGCCGCTGACTTCCGGCCAACGTCGATCGCGCCGACTTCAACGTCCGGGAAATGCTCGTCAAAGCCCTCAAGGGTTTGCGTGATGAGCTGTCTGGTCGGCAGAAGCACCAGGACGTTCGGCATTACGCCGGCGGCTTTGCCCGCCTGCCAAATGGCATTGGTCTGCGCCAAAAAAATGCGGGTTTTACCGCCGGCCGTCGGGATGACGGTGAGCGCACTCGGGTCATTCTCGCGGTCGCTGATATGGTCCGCGATTGCTCGCATCGCATCGACCTGATGCTCGCGATAGATGCCCAGGTCGTCGGCTTCGAGCAACTGCCTCCATGCAGACGCGATCAGTTCGCGCATCTCAGTCGGATCGAGTTTCGGACGCTGACGCGCACCAGTTGCCTGGCGGTACTGCCACAGCAGCCGTAGATAGATACCCTTCCGGTCGTCAGTCATAGCATTTCCAAATAGGATCGACGTCGCGAACCTATGTGCGGCCTAAGAAAGCCACAAAAACTGAACCTTCAACCGGACGCCTTATCGATCATCTGCGACGCGCTTCTTTTTCGAGCGTCTCTTGCATCGCGCAGAGATAGACTGACCGCGCATTCGAGTGTGCGGGGACCATGGAGCAAATCAGGGCGATCGTTGTGCGGGTTCTCCGCAAGGACGCGAAGACGGGATCCGTTTTCGCGACGATCCGCTATGAGAGCACCACAGGGCTCGTCGACGGCAAAATCAGCGGTAATGGCGCGGAAATCGAGGCTGGCGATTTCGTCATCAGCGACGGTAATTGGCGTCAGCGCAGCTACAACGGCCGCGACGAAGAGATCTTCTACGCGAAGTCGATTCGGCCAGACCTGCCGATCACCAAGGACGGTGCCGCCCGCTGGCTCTCCACGATCTTCACGGCTGATACCCATGGCGTGACGCTGGCGACAGCCAAGGTCTTTGCCGACAAGCATGGCGAGCGAGTCGCGCATCTCTGCGAGCGCAATCCCGAGCTCGTCCTCGGGCTTTCCAGGGATCCCAGGCAGTTTCGGACGGCTATCCTTCGCGACTGGGGGCGCCGCATCTCGGGTCGGCGTGCAGTCGTGCTCCTCGAAAGCTCGGGTGTGGATCCGCGTGCGATCGATTCCATCCTCGAGGCATTCCGCGATGGCGCGTTGGAGACCATCCAGGCCAATCCCTATCGCGCCGCTCGCGTTCGGAACGTCGGCTTCGGCAACGCTGACAAGATCGGCACGCATATTGGCATCAGCAAAGAGGACGAGCGCCGGGTCGGGGCCGCCCTTGTTGAGCTCCTCGATGCCCGACGCATGGAGGGCCACTCCTTCGCGCGAGCCAATCTCCTTGGTCAGCGGATGGAGGATCAGTTCGGCATCCCCCTGGCCACGACGAGCGCTTTCCTGGTCAGCAAGCTCGGTGATGCGACCTCTCCCGTCAGCGTGTCGCTGCGCGAAGGCGAGAGCGTCGTCATGCTTCGTGAGTTCCACGAGGCCGAACACGCCATCGCAAAAGCAGCGGTGACTGCGCTGGTTCGTGGGCGCAAGAACCAGGCAGACCGCGCCCAGATCGTCCTCGACGGCCTGTTCTCGTCCGAGAAGTACAAGCGCTTCGATGCGTTTCAGCGCGCAGCCGTCCTCACCTCTGTGATCGAACCGATCTCCGTTCTGACCGGCGGCCCCGGCACCGGCAAGTCGACGGTCTCCGAGGTTGTTGTCATGGCGGCCGAGAAACTGGATCCCGGCCCGATCCTCCTGTGTGCCCCGACGGGCAAGGCCGCCAAGCGTCTTGAGGAGACCACTGGTCGCAAGGCATCCACCATTCATCATCTCCTGCAGGCTCGGGAGGATGTGGCGAACGGGCGGACGGTCTTCGGACGAAACGCTGCCAACCCACTGCCAGCTGGATGTTTCGTCGTCATCGACGAGGCTTCGATGATCGACATCCAGACGATGCAGGCCCTCCTGGCGGCGATGCCGGCTGACGGGCGCCTGGTACTCGTCGGCGACAAGAACCAGCTGCCGTCCGTGGACGCCGGCGCGGTCCTGAACGATCTCATGCAGGCGACTGGCCCGGACGGCCTTCGCCTGGTGCCGTGCGGTGAGCTCGTCAACGTATATCGGCAGACCGGCGACTCCAGGATTGCGACCGGCGCGGCCGAGATCCGCCAGGGCGATGTCCCCTTCCTCAGCAATCGGTACGAGGGTGGCGTCATCCTCTATGAGCGCGCCGAAAGCGATATCGTCGAGCAGGTTCGTTGGTGCGTCACGAAGGCCTGCACCGAAGGCCTGCGCCTTCAGCCACACCAGATCGCTGTTCTTGTGCCCCAGGCGCCTGGTGAGGTGGGCACGCGACGCATCAATCGAATGTTGTCACGAGAGCTGAATCCGCGAGGGCGTGACATCGCCGGCATTCTCCCGAATGCGGACGACGCTGACATCCCGATCCCGCGCGTCGGCGATCGCGTGATGCTGACCGAGAACGACGACGAGAATGACGTCATGAACGGCGACGTCGGCACCATCGTTGATGCCTACGCGAAGCCGACGCCTTCGGGCGCGACACGCAACATGATCAAGATCAAGTTCGATTGCGGCCATGACGTCGAATATCCGGCTGCCCAATGGCGCAAGCTAATCCTCGCCTATGCGATGACCGTGCATAAGAGCCAGGGCTCGCAGTACCCGGCTGTCATCATGCCGGTCTGCTCGGCCCATGAGCGCATGCTGGACCGAAGCCTGCTGTACACGGGCTGGACCCGCGCGAAATCCTCACTCTTTATCGTGGGTGAGCGGGATGTGATCGAGAAGGCCGTCGCCAACATCGAGGCATCCAAGCGCGATACGCGACTGCAGGAGTTCATTCGGCACTTCAGCGTCGAGATGGGTCTTGCTGGTCGTCCGGAGCTCGCTGCGATCGCGCCGCCCGCGGCACCTCGGGCTGCTGCGCCTGCGCCGCTTCGCCGCCCGCCCGGTCCTCCGCCAGCGGCGCCTGTTGCCGCTTCGCGGGCGCCACGCCCGGTACCACCTCCGCTGCCTCGGATGGCTCCCCGGCCCCTCCCCGGGATCGGTCAGGCTCGCGCGCCCGCGCCGCAGGTCAGCGTCACCTCTGTCCCAGTCTCACCCGTGCGTCGACCGCCACCCCCGCCACCGCGCCGACCAACCCCGGCGCCGCAGCCGGAGCCAGAGGATCTCCACCAGATTCCTTCCATGGCTCCATAGGCCGCCTTGACCGCCCAAGGAGTGCGGGTTCTCTTAGGATGGAACGAATCCTGTTGGATTGACGCGATTCCTTGAATCGCGTCTCCGGAGAACGGCATGGCCCTCGCGAATATCGTATCGAACGCCATCGAGGCGTTTTCCTCCACCGTGAAGAAGCCGGTTTCCAGCTTCTCCATGCTGGAAACTACCGACGGTCAGCAGATCTTCGTCGCCAAGGACGGTTCCCTGATGTCGATCGTGAAGATCGACGGGATCACGCGGGTCATCGGCGAGCCCGAGCTGAACAACATCGTTCATCGCATGACCACGAACATGGCCAAATATCTCGGCCAGCCCGGTCATGCGCTCCAGTTCTGTTTCGTCCGTGATCCCGACTGGTCGCCGAAGATGATCCAGGGGCAGCTCGGCGCCGCGCGCGCGACCGCTCGCACGCTGGACCTCGAACTGAAGGACCTCTTCGAGGAGCGTGTGCGCTTCTTGAAGGACTATGTCGTCTACGAGGCCTATTACGTTGTGCTCTGGACGCGTCTCACCGCGCTGACCAAGCAGGAACGCGAGAAGGCGAAGATCACTTCGCGCCCGCCGGGCTTCTGGCCCGATATGGCCGACACGCAGGATGTCTTCCGGGCCGCCCGCCCGTTGCGGGATCGACACAAGTCCTTCGTCGCGAGCTTCGTCCAGGAGCTGAAGGACGTGAATATCCGGTCGCGTGCAGTCGGCGTCCACGAAGGCGTCCGTGCCATTCGTTCCTCGGTCTATCCTGACTTCGTCGGCTCCGACTGGAAGCCGACGCTCATCGGCGACGAGACGCCTATCCGGTATCCGGAGATCTCCGAGAACGACGTCTCGCACCTGCTCTGGCCACGTATCGACGAACAGATTTTCGTTCGCGAAGCGACGCGCGTGAACCACCGCATCGTGACGATCGGCTCCCGCAACTTCGCCGGCATCGACATGGCCGTCGGACCACAGGAGCTGTTCCCGTTCTCGAAGCTCCTTCGCCGCATGATCGACGCGGACGAGTTCCCCTGGAGGGCATCCTTCCTCGTCGAAGGCGATGGCCTCGCGGGGCTGGGCCTCAAGGCCTTCTTCGCGTCTATCTTCAGCTGGTCGAGCAGTGAGAACCGGCCGCTCAAGGATGCGATCAAAGAGCTGCAGGAGATGCGGCTCGATGGGCAGATCATCACTCGCTTCCGCGCTTCGTTCGCCACCTGGGCGCCGAACGACAACATGGCTCTGATCGAGGAGCGCGAGAGCCGGCTTCAGAACGCCGTCGAGAGCTGGGGCTACTGCATCGCGGCGCCGACGGCCGGCGACCCCCTCGCCTGCGTCATGTCCAGCGCGCTCGGTCTCGACGCGTCTGCCACCGCGCCGCCGACTGCGATCCCGCTCGCCGACACCATGATGTTGATCCCCTGGGATCGTGATGCCAGCCCCTGGAATACCGGGGCGATCATGTTCCGGACGGAAGATCGGCGCATCTGGCCCTTCCAGCCGGGCTCAGCGCTGCAGGACGCCTTCATCGACATCGTCTTTGCTCCCCCGGGCAAGGGCAAGTCGGTCTACCTGAACACCGCGAACTTCGCCTCGTGCCTGTCCCCGGTTTCGACCCAGGGTGTCGGCGGCGCGAAGCTTCCCCGCATCGCGATCATCGATATCGGCCCGTCTTCGTCGGGTCTGATCTCGCTGTTGAAGGAGGCGCTGCCACCAGACCGGCGACACGAAGCTCTCTACACGCGTCTCAGCAACACCGAGGCGTTCGCAATCAATCCGTTCGACACCCAGCTCGGCTGCCGGCGCTGCTTCCCGCATGAGCGGCAGTTCCTGATCAATTTCATCTGCGCCATCGGTACGCAGATCGGCGAAACTGCGCCCCCGAAGGCCATGGCCGAGCTCGCCGGCTTCTGTATCGACGCCCTCTATGACATGTGCTCGGACGAGGACAAGAAGTCTGAGCCCAAGCTCTACATCCGCGGCGTCGACAACGAAGTCGACGATGCGATTGACCGCTATGGCATCAAGACCGACCACGAGACGATCTGGTGGCAGGTCGTCGATGCCTTCTTCGAGAAGAACGCGATCCATTACGCAACGATGGCGCAGCGCTATGCGGTTCCGATGCTGCAGGACATCGCGAAGATCCTCCGCCGGCCGGACATCTCCGACCTGTTCGCGGCGGCCCAGGATGACGGTGAGCGCATCCTGTCAATTCTGGAGCGCACGGCGATCAGTGCCGCGAAGGAGTATCCGATCCTCTCGCGCCCGACGCGTTTCGATATCGGCGACGCGCGCGTCGTCGCGCTCGATCTCGACGAAGTGGCGCGCGGTGGCACCGGCGCGGCCGAGAAGCAGGCCGCTCTGATGTACATGCTCGCCCGCTTCACGCTGGCGAAGGATTTCTACCTCAATGCGCCCCTGCTGAAGGTCAACGGTCCGGCCGGCATCCCGATCATTCCGGAGAGCTATCGCAAGCACCATTCGATGCGGATTCAGCGCATCCAGGAAGTGCCGAAGCGGCTGGTCTACGACGAGTTCCACCGCACGGGTGGCTCTCAGTCGGTCCGGAACCAGGTCATCGTCGACATGCGCGAGGGCCGGAAGTGGAACGTGCAGATCGCCCTGGCGAGCCAGCTCCTGTCCGACTTCGACAAGGAGATGATTAACCTCGCGTCCGGCATCTGGATCATGGGCGGCTCGACGCCGGCGGAAGCCGACCAGTGCCGCGTCATGTTCGATCTGAGCGAGACGGCGACTGCGATCGTCCGGGACAAGCTCAACGGTCCGGGGCCCGGCGGCGCGCCGTTCCTGGCGATCCTGAAGATGAAGGATGGTGCGCAGGAGCACCATCTCTTCAACACGCTCAGCCCGATCGAGATCTGGGCTTTCTCGACGACCTCGGAAGACGCGGCGCTGCGCAATCGCCTCTACGCCCGCCTTGGCGCTGTGGAGGCCCGCAAGCGGCTTGCCAGGCGCTATCCGAACGGCACTGCGAAGGAAGACATTGCTCGGCGCATCACCATCCTGGTGGAGAGCGGCGACGCGATCGATCGGGCGAAGGCGCAGGATGGCATCATCGCGCAGATTGCCGATGAGCTCTGCGGCGATGTGGTTGCGGACGCTCCCTACTAACCGGCTTCAGGAGCTCCGCCCAAGCTTGGAGCTGAACTCCTGAAGAACCGCCTACGCAAATGGCGCTCTTGAATGGTTGACGCGAATTTGCGGGTTTTGAACGACCCGCAGCCACTATCGTGTTGAGAGCATCTGCAAGGCGCCCAAACGCCGCTGTTCTCCGAATATCGCTTAACTCTGCTACGATTCTCGGTGGGTGAGCTCGCTCTGCTTCTTCCCCCGTTAAGGCATCTTCGCCTAGGCTGACGCTTCGTTTGGTGAAGGTGGCCTTGCTGTGAATATAGCCGAGATCGAAAGCAATCTGAGCTCACTTGGTGAGCAGAGTCCCTTCGATCCTGCACGACTTCCTCTTAGGCTCCTGGAAATCTATGGCGCCCCTCGCGCAACGGTGGCGCGCTTGCAAGCCGGCAGCCTGAACAAGGGCGAGCGTTCCGACGACCTTCTCTGGAAGGGGAAGCTGTTCTTCCGCGTCAGTTCGCGGGACAGGGTCGCCGAGACACTCGATGAAATGGCCGAGGCCGCTGCAGCCAAGGCTCACAAGCCCCGCATCCTGATTGCAACCGACGGTGCGAAGGTCTCGATCCGCGACATGAAGGCGGACGAGTATCGTCACGACGACCTCGCGAAGCTCGGCGACCATTTCGACATCTTGCTGCCCCTGGGCGGGGTCGAGCGATACGAGGCGGCCCCCGAGAACCCTGCGGACATCAAGGCGGCATCGAGGCTGGCTCGCTTCTATGATGCGATCGTGGCCGCGAACCGCGAGTGGCTGAAGCAGGATCGCACCCATGCGATGAACCTCTTCATGACGCGGGTCCTGTTTTGCCTCTTTGCCGAGGACACAGGCATCCTCGAAGAAGGGCTCTTTTCCCGGACGATCGCTGAGCTCATGAGCCGAGACGGCTCGAACGCAAAGTCGATCCTGACCGCGCTCTTCGATGCGATGGATCGGCCGAACGAGGATCGGGAAGACATCCCCGCCTATGCTCGTCGCTACCCCTATGTGAATGGCGGGCTGTTCCGCGACCGGACCGAAGTTCCGGAATTCGATGGCGCCGCACTGCGGCTCCTGGTCGAACTCTCGCTGCTCAATTACGCCGCGATCACGCCTGACATTTTCGGGTCGATGATCCAGGCAGCGGTCGACCCTGCGCTGCGCGCCCGGATGGGTGTCCACTACACCAGCGTCTCGAACATCATGAACATCCTCCGGCCGATGTTCCTCGACTCGCTTGAGCGCGACCTGACCAAGGGCTGGAACAGCAAGCCGGCGCTGGAGGCCCTGTTGAAGAGGCTTTATCGGCTACGCGTGTTCGACCCGGCCTGCGGCTCTGGCAACTTCCTGATCGTTTCGTACCGGGAAATGCGGCGGCTCGAAATCCGGGTCTTCCAACGGCTGAAGGAGCTATCATCGCAGCTGTCCCTGCCGATGTCGGAGATACGTCTCTCGTCGTTCTTCGGGATCGAATACACTGACTTCGCCGCGGAAACCGCCAAGCTTTCGCTCTGGATCGCGCAGCACCAGCTCAACAAGGAGTTCGAGGGGGTGTTTGGCAGCGGGAAGCCCGCCCTTCCCCTGACCGACGGCGGGACCATCCGATGCGGCAATGCGACCCGCGTAGCGTGGTTGAGCGTCTGCCCAGCCGAAAAGGGGTCCGAGACGTATGTTGTCGGCAATCCGCCGTATCTCGGTCGAGGCCAACAGACCGCCGAGCAGAAGGCCGATATGGCGCATGTCTTCGATGGCGTGACCACGAAGTTCGGCAACATGGATTATGTCTGCGCCTTCATGATCAAGGCGTCGGAGTATGCGGCCGCGACAGGCGGACGCTTCGCGTTCGTCACCACCAACTCGATCTGCCAGGGCGAGCATGCCAGCCTGCTTTGGCCGCTGATCTACAAGCGGGGGCAGGAGATCCTGTTCGCTCACCAGGCGTTCAAATGGAGGAACGGCGCGTCCAACGTCGCTGGTGTGACCTGCATCATCGTTGGCGTCGGCGCAGCCTCATCGGAGGACAAGCTCCTCTACAGCCCTGAGGGCACCCTCAAGGCGGTCAAGAACATCAACCCCTACCTCGTCGACGCACCTACCGTGATCGTGCGCCCGCGCCGGGCGGCTGGCAGCGACCTGCCTCGCATGAACTTCGGCAGCATGTCGAACGATGGCGGGCACCTGCTGTTCTCTCCCCAGGAGATGAACGCCGTTCTCTCGGAGCACCCTGAAGCCCGGCCTCTTTTCAAGCGCATTTTCGGAGCGCAGGAGTTTATCAAGGGGATCGAGCGCTGGTGCTTATGGCTTGACGACAAGAACGTCCGCCAGGCCGAGGCAATCCCTGCCCTGAAGACCCGGCTCGATCGCTGCAAAACCTATCGCGAGGACAGCAAGCGTCCCGAGACCAAGAGCTGGGCGCCGACTCCGCACCTCTTCATCGAGAACCGGCACGAGGCAGGCGAAATCCTCTTCATCCCTCAGGTGTCGAGTGAACGACGCGCCTATCTCCCGGTCGGCTATCTCCCTCAGGACTCGCTCGTCATCGCGCCGCATTTCGCGATCTTCGATGCTCCCCACCACGTCATGGCGATTCTGAGCTCGCGCCTGCATGCGCTCTGGAGTCTGGCAGTCGGGGGCGGCCTGGAGCTGCGCATCAGATATTCGAACACGCTGATCTACCACACCCTGCCGTTGCCGGATCTGTCGGAGAAGCAGAAGGCGGCCCTGGCGGACTGCGCCTGGAAGATCATGGACGAGCGCGAGAACCACCCCGGCGCTCGGATCGATGATCTTTACGACCCAGGAAAGATGCCCCCGGGCCTCCTCAAAGCTCACCAGGAGCTCGACGAAGCCCTTGAGACGATTTACCGGGGCAGACCCTTCAAATCCGACGAAGAGAGGCTCTCGCACCTCTTCAAGCTCTACGCTGCGCGCAATGCGACCGAGTCAGCCGCTGGGAGGGCTGCCTGATGACCGATTTGGTTGCCGTACACTACGCCCATAAGGGAACCGGCAAGAAAACGAACGCGCTTGGCATGCGCGAGATGCAGGCTCGCGTCTTCGAACACAGGAACGCGCAGTTCCTGCTCGTGAAGTCACCGCCGGCGTCCGGTAAAAGCCGGGCGCTGATGTTCGTGGGGCTCGACAAGCTCCGGAATCAGGGGCTTTCCAAGCTGATCGTCGCCGTCCCCGAGAGGACGATCGGCGCCTCTTTCGGCTCGACTCCGCTGTCTAAAGACGGCTTCTTCGCGGACTGGGTGGTCGCGGAAGAGTGGAATCTTTGCACGACCGCCGGAAACCGCCGGAAGGTCGCAGAGTTCGTGCGGTTCATGTCCAGCCCGGGCGAAGTGCTGGTCTGCACCCACGCGACGCTCCGCTTCGCCTACGAGCAGCTGGGCCCTGCGGCATTCGAAAACATCTGCGTCGCAATCGACGAGTTCCACCATGCGTCGGCGGGGGAGGACAGCCGTCTCGGCGAAATCGTCCGCGCCTTCCTCTTGAACAAGGAGACCCACATCGTCGCGATGACGGGCTCCTATTTCCGCGGCGACGCGACGCCGATCCTCTTGCCCGAGGACGAAGCGAAGTTCACGAAGGTTGCTTACACCACGTATGAGCAGCTGGCCAATTACGAGCATCTGAAGCGGCTGATCTTGGCGTTCCAGATGTATCGAGGGCGCTACGTCGATGTCATCGGTGAGTCCATCGACCCTTCTCTAAAGACCATCATCCACATCCCCAGCGTCCAGTCTGGAGAAAGCACCAAGGACAAGTACATTGAGGTGGATCTTATCCTAGATCACCTCGGTGACGTCGTTAAGGATCGCGATCCGAAAACTGGCCTTTATCTCATCAAGCACCCGTCCGGCCGCCTTTTGAAAGTCGCTGACCTGGTCACCGAGGAAGGGCGCGAGCTCGTCATGGAGACGATCCGCGGGATCAAGTCTAAGGACGACCTCGACATCATCATCGCGCTTGGCATGGCGAAGGAAGGGTTCGACTGGATCTGGTGCGAGCACGCTCTGACGGTCGGCTACAGGGGATCGCTGACGGAAGTCGTCCAGATCATCGGACGTGTGACCCGCGACGCCCCAGGCAAGGAAGAAGCCCGATTCACGAACCTGATCGCGCAGCCTGACGCTGCCGAAGACACGGTCGTCAGCGCCGTGAACAATATGCTGAAGGCGATCGCCTGCTCGCTCCTGATGGAGCAAGTCCTCGCGCCGAACTTCAAGTTCAAGACGCACAAGGATGATGACGACGTCGAAGGGCATCGCCAGAAGGCGGATGACGGGGACCAGACCGTTCGGATCAAAGGCTTCAAGGAGCCATCTACGGAGCGCTCAAGGCAGATTATCGAGAGCGACCTCAACGACCTGAAGGCTGCGATCCTCCAGAACGACACCATCATGCGCGCCGCGATGAGCCCCCAGGAGTACGCGCCCGAGGTGATCAACAAGGTCTACATCCCCAAGCTGATCGAGGAGCGCTATCCCGGTCTCTCCGACACCGAGGTCGAGGAGGTTCGCCAACACCTCGTGGTCGACACAGTGCTGAAGCGAGCGGCGGTTGAAGGCGAGGAGGTCCTAGGGGCTGGCTCTGGAAGCTCTGGCGGCGGTTCAGGCGGGAGCGGAGCCGGAGGCGCGACCGCGGCCGTAAATGACACCGGTGGGGATCGTTTCGTCAAAATGGCCGGACGCTTCATCAATATCGACGACCTGCACATCGATCTCATTGACGCAGTCAACCCGTTTCAGCGCGCCTACGAGGTTCTCTCGAAGGCGGTGAGCGCGCCCGTGCTCCAGCGCATCCACGAAACGATCCGCGCGACCACGATCGCAATGACGGAAGCCGAGGCCGTTCTGCTCTATGACCGGATCGTCGAGTTCAAGAAGGTGCACGGCTCGATGCCGAACATCCAGAGCCAGGTTCCAATGGAGCGTCGCATGGCCGAGGCGGTGATCTGGCTCCAGAACGAGAAGGTACGCCGACGGCGCGAGGCAGCCGGCTGAGATGACCAAGCGCTCCCTCGACGACATTCTCGCCGATGATGACCTGATTTCGGTCCCGGAGGAGACCCAGGCCGCATCGACCGTCGATACTCGGGTCCGCCAGGAATTCGAGGAGATTCTGCTTTTCGTCGACGCCAATGGCCGTCGACCGCTGATGCCTGACGCCGTGCGCGGCATCACCGCGTCGACGACGGAAAGACGGCTTGCCATCCGGCTCGGCAAATACCTCTCGAAGCCGGATCTCATCGCGTCGCTGAAGCCCTTCGATCGGCACGGCGTCCTGTCGCCTTTGAAGCCGACGATGGAGCCTGGTGCCGTCTCTCCCACGTCGGTCGATGAGATCCTGTCGCTCGACGACGGTGTGCTTTCTTCCGAGCACGACGATATTTTCGAGCTTCGGTTTGTCGGGGGCAAGCGCGCCGAGGCGGATTGGATCGCGAACCGGACGCCCTGCCCTGACTTCGCTAACTTCAAGCCTCTCTTTGATGCGTGCGCGGCCGAGCTCGCAAGCGGATCCCGGAAGGCGCTTCGGTTCGTTAACGAGCAGGATATCAACGCCGGCGACTGGTTCATCCTCAACGGGGTAATCGTCTACGTGGCCGAGGTGAACGACCCCCACGTCCGCTACGGCCGCAAGGATGCCCGCTTGCGCTGCATCTACGACAACGGAACCGAGTCCGAACTCTTGCTTCGAAGCCTCGCTCGCCACCTCTACAAGGACGAAAGCGGGCGGCGCATTTCCACTCCCCAGGCCGGCCCGCTCTTCGGGAGTTCGGTCCAGGAGGGCGATATCCGCTCGGGGTGCATTTACGTCGCGCTCTACCGCGGATCGAACCCGGCAATCCGCGGGCTCAAGAACCTGCACAAGATCGGCGTCACCACTGGAAAGGCGGAGCGGCGTATTGCACGGGCGAGCCAGGACCCGACCTTCCTCATGGCGCCGGCGGAACTCCTGAAGACGTTTACGCTGTTCAATTCGGATCCAGTCAGGGTCGAACGCATCCTTCATAATTTCTTTGGAGCTGTGGCGCTTAAGATCGACGTGACGGACAGGTTCTCGCGGGGTGTTCAGCCGCGGGAATGGTTCCTCGTGCCTGTGACTGTGATCGATGAAGCCGTGCGGCTGCTTATGGCTGGCACGATCGGAGACTTTGAATTTGACCCTGTCGAGCAGGCTATCCGCCCTAGATGACGTGGAGCTGGTCCCTCCACCTGTTGCCGTCCCACCTATGTATGCCCTGCCTGCCGTCGACATCTCTCGCGAACGCCTCGATGCCGAGATTGCCTATTGGGATGCTCGAAGCGAGCCATACGTCACCGAACGGACTAATCTCGGCCGCGCAGCCCAGTTCACGACCAAGGCACTGGACGGCGATACGGTTGAAGTGGGCTATCGGGGCATCAGCACCGGCGGCGTTCTGCTGAAGGCGACGTGCCGGCTGACGAGGCTAAAGGATGCGGCGGATCCTCAGGATCGCGATGCCGAGCCTTGGTGGTTCGTCTCCGCTGCGCGCTACGGTCGCCCAGACTTCTCCATGTCGCACCAGGCTGCCGGCAGAGGCGAAGGCGAACCGGTCTCGCAGTCAGAGGCTGAGATCGTCGTCAAATCCATTCGAATGGCCGCCTACAACTTTGCCATCCAATTCCCGGAACGCCTGATTGCTAGCGCGTGCAAAGTCGAGGCGGTTAAGGTCTATCGAGCAATCCAGGACGCGGTTAGGAAGCGCCAGGAGCTAGCCGAGGTTGAAGCTCTGCTCGCCGCGGCCACTGGCCGACGCCAAAGCATGCTTCAGACGGCGAAGCTCATTGGGATGCCGGATCCAGGCATTCTTATCCCCGTTGCATCCTGAAACAGAAAAGGCGGCGTCAGCGCGACGCCGCCTTCCGAACATTGTCGCGGTATTCAGACCCGAGCGGCCTTGAGCGCCGCCAGGCGGTCCGCGCTCGACGCGGGAGCAGCCGGCGTACCTGCGGCTGCAGCCATAGCGGCTGCAATGTTCGCGTCAGCCTTCTCCGGAGCGGTCGGCCGCAAAAGGCGCGCCTTCTGGTCCGCCACGGCTGCCGCGGTCGTGGCATTTGTCGCCGCATCCTTCATAGCCTTCAGGGCCACGTCGATTCCGTTGCTCGCTGAAGAAAGGCCGGCCAGCTCTCGCGCGTTTTGCTCCCGCCCCTTGGCCGCATCGAGCTGTCGATCGGCTCGGGCCATATCGCGTTCGGCGCGCTCCAGGTCGGCGCGCGCCGTGCGGATGCGCCCGGCAGCCTCGCTGTAGGCCGTCTGCAGCTCGGCCAGGAATGCTTCGGCGTCGACGGCATCCTGCTTTTCCCGAGCGACGTCTTCGTGCATGCCTTCGATCAGCCCGAGGAGGTCCTCGAGGCTCTTCTGCAAGCCGGCCTTGGCGGCGGGATCTTCCTCGCCGAGAACCTTGGTCTGCAGCAACTCCGCGGCGGCGAGGCGTTGATTGAACATCGCGACGATGGCGTCGGCTTCGCGCTTTTCCTTGTCGAAGGCAATCTGCGCGTCGGCGACCGCGCGGCCGATGCGATCGAGGTTCTCCTCCATGGTCCTGAGTTCGGCCTCGGTGGCCGATTTCGGATCCATGCGAACCACCGCCTCGATCGCGCTGGCGACGACTTTGTCCTTACGGACGCCCAAAAGGTTCTTGATGAAAGCCAGGCTCATGGTTCTTCTCCTAACCGGAAAGAGGATCCGCGGTCCCGGCCGGTCCCGGGGCGCGGAATCGTAAAATCAGAGAGCGAGCGCACCGGCGTTCAGAAGGCCAAGGCTCAGCTGGGCGGAAGCGAGCGCGATGGCGCCGGCGGCGTTACGGTCCCGCACGACATCCGTCTGCCGGATGAAAAGACGCCCGGCGAATTCGCTGAAAACGAGCTGCACAGCGACCGTCACCAGTCCCCAGACCGCGACGTCGAGAGTCCCGGCGCTGGTGACAAGCGTCGATGCCAGGGGGACCGCGAGCGCGATCATCACCCCACTCAGATTGATTGCGGCGGCGGAGTTGCCGGCCTGGATCTCCGCGAGCTCCTCGAAGGGGGTGAGACAAACGCGCAGCCAGAGGGCGCCGGCGAACATGGCCGACGCCATAACGGCATGCAGCAGGATCACAGGCACGCCACTGCCGAGTGTGTTGAGGATGAGAGAGGTGTCGATCATTTGGTTCAGGCCTTCGTCGAGCGAATGGAAGATGTCGGGATGTCGATGCCTGCCCACAGCCGCACATAGGCGGATCCGAAGCCTTCCTCAGTGGCTGAGACCAGAAGGAATTCGGTGGCAGGAGCAGGCTGGCTGAGGCCCGTGTCGCGAGCGTACAGCATCATCTCGTGACCGTAGGGGCGCTCACTAAGGTCCGCGTTGGTTACGCCTTCCGTGACCGAAATCGGGGCTGCCTGCGTCTCGCCTGGAGCCCAGACGCGGTCGTAGCGAACTCCGTCCTTGGTCTCGAAGACCGGGAAACCGATGAGGCCGTCCTGGGGGCTCAGCCAGAGACCCCATTCGTCCGCGGTTTCCGGCGTCACCTCATCGATCATGCTGAAGAAGCGCGCTTCAGCGACGCTGCCATCCCTGCCGATCGTGGCGGCGATGAAAGCATCGTCCCCGAGGTGCAGTCGGAATTGGTTGTCGCCGATCTCGCCGACCGCCGTAACCGAGAGCTCCTGGCGGGAGGCAGTTAGCCCCTTCGGGGCCGTGACCTTCAGCTGGTCCGCGAGCAAGAACTGGGCATATTCGAGCTGCACGACGTGGCCGGGAATAAACCTCATCGTCGGCGTCTTCGGCGGAGGCGGCGCAGGGGAACGCGCTGCGGTCGTGGTCCGCATCGGAGGGTTCTTCCTTCGCAGGAACTGCAAAATCACGAGGGTCGCCGCGGCGAGTAGCGAGAGAACGAACAACCATCCGATGAGGCCGAGGCCTTCCTGATCGGACGCAGGGCGCTCTCGCGTCTGAGCCTTCGCTCTTGTGATCGAAAGGGCGGCCGTCACGTCGTCCGGGAGCGTCGCGTTGGCGACCTCTGTCGGTGACAGGCCGGACACGCGGCGATCGAGCGCGTCGAGCTTCTCGCGAAGGTCGGCGTTGTTTCGAGCCATCTCTTCCGCTTCGGCTCGCCATGCCTTGACGTTGGCATCGTCGCGATGAGCCGCCATCCAGGCTGCTGACGAGGAATGCTGCTGATTGGCGAGCAGCCACCACAGGAGCCAGCTATTGCTGTCACCGCCGTAGCTCCGCGTCGTTGTCGCATAGGGTGCCGGCGGGTTGGACCACGACGGCGCGCGAGGCGTCGGTGGCACCGAAGGTGCTGAAGGACGCGACCAAGCGGTCCCCGAAGCGGTCGCGTTCGGGACGCTCGGCTGGCCCGAAGGTGAGGCCACGCTGGGTGACGGAGGGCTCGGGCGGGGAGCCGACATTGACGGCCGATTGACCTCGATGTCTCTCCGCTCACGGTACTCTCGGAGGGCAGATCCGGAGATCGATCGGTTAATCTGCCGGTCACCGAAAGAGGGGGCCGGCCGCGATGGCGCTGCGCTCGGTGCCGTCGGGCGCGGCGCGGAGAGCGACGGGCGCGTGTACCCGGACGAGCTTCCAAAGCTCGACGAACGGGACGGCGCCGAAATGCTCGGACGCGAGTAGCTCGACGAGCTCGAAAACGAGGGGCGCGAATAGCTGCCCTTGGCGATCGCTTCGCTCGCACCTGTCAGCAGCGCAGCCGACAGGAGCAGGGTCGCGATCAGCCACTTGGTGGCTTTCGTGGCCATCATTGCCGGTTACGCTGCCTCTGCCTGCGTCGCGGGCGTCATGGCGGCGAGGAACTTCTCGGCTTCGAGCGCTGCGATGCAGCCCATGCCGGCCGCGACGACCGCCTGCCTGGTTACCGGGCCCGCAACGTCACCCGCTCCCCACGCCGGGGCGTCGGTCCCAATGAGCCGCATGGTCCGCTGGTCGACCTTGATGCAACCGGACTCGTCCAGCTGGACCTGCCCCTTGAAGAGGGAGACGGCTGGATCGTGTCCGATCGCGATGAAGACGCCGTCGACGGCGACCAACTGGGTGGCTCCCGAACGGACATGCTTGATACGAAGGCCATTGACTGCGACGAGCGGCTGCAGGTCGCCGAGAACCTCGTCGACAGCGTGATCCCAGATGACCTCGATCTTGGGGTGCGCGAAGAGTCGCTCCTGGAGGATCTTTTCCGCGCGCAGGCTGTCGCGTCGGTGGACGAGCGTCACCTTCGCCGCGAGGTTGGCGAGGTAGAGGGCCTCCTCGACGGCGGTGTTGCCGCCTCCGATCACCACGACGTTCTTGCCGCGATAGAAGAACCCGTCGCAAGTAGCGCAGGCCGAAACCCCAAATCCGTTGAAGCGCTGCTCCGACTCGATGCCGAGCCAGCGCGCCTGCGCGCCGGTGGCGATGATCAGCGTCTCACCTTCGTAGATATCACCATTGTCGGTGACGGCCTTGATGGGGCGGGCCGAGAGATCGACCTCCACGACCGTATCGACGACAACGCGGGTGCCGAAGCGCTCGGCCTGCGCCCGCATTTTCTCCATCAGCTCCGGGCCCTGAACGCCGTCAGGAAAGCCGGGCATGTTCTCGACATCTGTGGTGATCGTGAGCTGCCCGCCCGGCTGAAGGCCCGAGATCACGATCGGATCGAGACCAGCGCGCGCAGCATAAATTGCTGCCGTATAGCCGGCGGCACCCGAACCGATGATCAGAACTTTCGTGGAGATTGGCATGGACCCGTTCCGAACTCGGATGAGAAATGGGATGGCAATTCATGATTGCGAGTCCAATCCAAGCCGCGTCTGCAGAATTTCTCAAGGACCGCCCATTCATTCCTTCATGATATCGGTGGATTGCGGTTGCTCGGCGTCGACAGTTGCACACCTCGCGATCAGGATGAGGCGATGTCACTCCAGTTCTGCACCGATCGCTCCGCCCGCAACCGGACCTATGGTTTGCGAGAGGCTCCCAATCACACCGCTCCGGCCTGGGTCGACTCTCGCGTCGGTCAGATCGCTGCCGCGCGCGGTGTCGGCGACCTCGAAGCCTTCTTCGCTCCCAACTTCAAATCCGCGATGCCTGATCCGTCGCGCCTGAAGGGCATGGACCAGGCGACGAAGCGCTTTGCTGAGGCAGTTCAGCGCGGTGAAGCTATCGGGCTAATCGGCGACTATGACGTGGATGGCGCCACCTCAACCGCGATCGTAATCCGCTTTCTGCGCTTGCTTGGGCATGAGCGCGTGCTGTGGCGTATCCCGCATCGCATCCGCGACGGCTATGGACCGAACACTCGCCTCGTCGATGAGCTCGCGGCGAGTGGCGCGAACCTGCTGGTCATCCTGGATTCGGGTACGGCAGCAATCGAGCCGGTGACGCATGCGCGCCAGGCCGGACTGGATGTCCTGATCATCGATCACCACGAAGCCGGCGCCGAGCTCCCTGATGCCGTCCTGGTCAACCCCAAGCGCCCCGACGAGGACCGCTCGCTCGACTACCTCTGCACCGCTGGTTTGGCCTTCCTCTTCGCCGTCGGCGTCGTTCGGGAACTTCGCGCTGCTGGCTTCTATCCCGGCAACCCACCAGACATCCGCTGCCTGCTCGGGCTTGTGGCGCTGGGAACCGTTGCTGACGTCGTCCCTCTCGTCGGCCTCAACCGGGCCTACGTTGCACTGGGGCTGCCCAGGATGGCCGAGATCGCGGGTATCCGAGCCTTGGTCGATGCGACCGGCGAGAGCGCCTTCACGCCCGTCTCTTGCGGCTTCGTCTTCGGCCCCTGCATCAACGCTGCCGGCCGGATCGACGACATGACGCTTGGCGCCGAGATACTGACGACGGACGACGAGAAGCGGGCCGAGTTTCTGGCCAAGCAGCTTCACGAGATGAACAGCGAGCGGCAGAAGATGCAGAAGCACGCCGTTCAGCTCGCCAAAGACCTCGCGATCCAGTCAGGGCAGGACAAGAACAGCGGCGTCATCGTGCTCTACGACGAGGAATGGCATCCCGGCGTTGTTGGCCTGGTCGCGGCCAAGGTCCGGGAAGCCTTCGATCGCCCCGCCATCATCATCGGGAACTCCGGTAAGGGATCCTGCCGCTCGGTCGAGGGCTACAACATCGGCGAGAACGTCATCCAGGCCTATCAGAATGGGCTTCTCGTCAAGGGGGGCGGTCACGGCGCGGCAGCCGGCTTGACCCTCGATCCGGTGAAGCTCGACGACTTCCGGACCTTTATGAACGGAAGCATCCAGGGTTTCGTGCCGCCGGCGGTGATGCTCGACCTGGTGGTGGAATGCGGCGAGCTTGAGCCTGATCTGGTCGACGCGTTCACTGCGCTTCAGCCGTTCGGGCAAGGCAACGCCAAACCGCGGATCGCGGTCGTCGGCGGCTTCGTTCGTCGCGTTCAGATCCTCAAGGGCCTGCATATCAAGGCCTGGCTTAGCGGGGATGCAGGCGATACCGTCGTCCTCCTATTTAACGGGATTGGAACGCCATTTGGCGACCTCATCGCTCAGTCTGAAGGCAGGATGCTGGATGTCATCGGAACAGCCGAATTGAGCACCTTCTCGGGGGTCACGTCTGCGATTCTCAAGCCGGAGGACGCATTCGTCGGCGCAGACAGAATGGCTCACGCAGCATGAGCGAGTTCGAAGGCCGCGTCGTCGGTAGGCTTCGTTACAAGCTCGGAGACCTCTTCACCGGCGATGAGATCGCCATCGCGCATGGTTGCAATGCTCTGGGGAAGATGGGCAAGGGCTTCGCCTATGCGCTGGCAGAGGCCTATCCCGAGGCGAAGGAAGCCTATCTCGAACACGGGGAGAACAACGGCTATCGGCTTGGCGAGGTCATACCCTGGCTCGGGCCGACCAAGAAGGTCCTGCACCTTATCGTGCAGCAGCGTATCCGTCAGAAGAGCGACCCCAAGGGAATTCAGTATATCGATTACGGCGCTGTCGAGCGCGCGTTCGAGATGATCGAACGCGGCGCAGCCCGTCATATCGAACGCAAGGAAGGCTTCTTCTACGAAGATCCCCGGCTCGCGATCCCACGGATCGGTGCGGATTTAGGCGGCGGAGATTGGAATGTCATCGAGCGGATCATCTCGGAGAAGATTCGCTCGATCGATGTGATCTGCTACGTTCGGTAGGGGTCAGCCGTCCCAGGCCGACCTGGAACGCAACCGGGCCGGCCGGCGCTCGACACGCTTCAGGTCTTCGACGACGACGCGAGGCTCTTCGTAGACCTCGACGGCTTCGACCTGGATCCCGCAGCCCAGCACGACCTTCTGACAGGGCACCCACAGGCTACGCGCGTCCTGAGAACGGATCTCCTGCGATGGGCAGCACACGCCGTCTCGCACGTCGGGGCGCGCGGCGCCGATCAGGAACGGCCCATGCTGCAGCGTGTCGCGAGCACATCCGCCCACCAATGCAGCCAGTCCGAAGCCTAGGAAGAGGATCGCGCGTTTCATCGATTCGACCGGATTTGTGGATCTCGCCCGCGACTCTCCTACGAGTGGCAAGCACTCGCAAGTGAGTCCTTGATTCGAGCTCCACAATCGGTGGATTGCCGGTGTTCCCGCTCATGGTTTGGGAGCGGCGGCCGGCTCCGGTTCGTCGTCGGGAAATTCGACGCCTCGAACAGGTTTTGGGGACAACTCGTTGGCCAGGGGGAGCTTCTCGATCCGATCGACGATCTTCTCCTTCCAGGCCTTCGGGATCGGCATGTCCCGAAGCGTCTCCGGCCAGGTGTCCCGTGCGCGCTCGACCGTTCGTTTGGCCTCCTTGAGAAGCACCTTCGGCTCGACCTTCAACAAGCCGGCAGCGCGTTCGAACTTGCCCGTGTCATAGCGCCAGGGGTCATCACTGCCACCAAACTTGAGCGCCATGCGGGCGTCACCCCACAGGTTCGTCGCGACCACATCGTAGCTCGGCGTCAAAAAGGCCGTCTGGCCGAGATCGGTTTCCCTGTAAATCAAGGAGCTGTTCTTGAGGTGTCGATCGCCGTCTCCGAGCAAAATCGACACCATCAGACGCCGTACAGCCTCCAATAGTTCGCCGCGGCTATCGGTGCAGAACCGTCTCACCGCATTCAAGACCGTTGCCTCGTTGCCGGTGACGTATTTCGCTTCGGGAAGCGCTCCGAAAATCTGCGCGAAGTCCTCAATATGGATTCGGCGACCTCCTGGCTCCCGATCGAAGCGTTTCACAGCCAGCGCATGAGGACCGTAGCTGAGGTATTCTTCCGGGACCCCGCTGACCTCTTCGGACTCAACGAGCCAGAATTCTGCCGTGCGGACGCCGCCGGCAGCAGCCAGCGCCATCGATGTGAATTCGACCTCCGGGAGCAACCGGTACTGCTTCGAGGGCGTCTTCAGGATGATCTCGCCTTCAGAGCCGATCGCCGGGACCGTGATCGATTTACGATCGACGGTGTCCGCGCTGAACTTGAGCTGCACGCCGGCGAGCGAAAACCTCACATTGGCGACGGGTTTGTCCTCTCCCAGCTCAGGCGCGGCTTCTTCTCTCTTGGCCAATCGGGGCTGCTTCCCCGCCTCATGACTGATTACGATGGCGCCGGGGAGGTCGCCTCCGAGCTTCACGGCAAGGTCGAATTGATCGAAGGCCCCATGGACGAACTCCTTGCTCACGAGCTCACGCAAGGCTCCCTCCGGCATCATGTTCTGGAAGAAGGCCGGCAGCAGGCCGCCCTGCATGATCTTGTCACCCCTGGCTCTCAGGCGCGAGATCGAGTCGGCTTCGTCCACTCCGCGCCAGGCCATGCTGACGATTGGGCGATCAGGGCCGAGGGCGATGTAACCCTCGTCGACGACGAAGGTCACAACACCGGAATCGTCACGCATGAGCGTGCCAACTCGGATCTGCTTGCCCGGCTCGGGGCGGAGGTGGACCCCGGCTATTGAGGGACGATCAACGACGAGCACTGGGTGCCTCCTGCGGCTCTTCGCCATCCTGATCGGGGTCAGGGTCGGCATCATCCAGGAAGACGTCGTTGAACGTGGATTTTACGTCATAAGACGTCGGCCTCGCCGTCGGGCGCGGTTCGCTGATCAAAGCCATGACCTGGTCGAGCTTATCGTTCGGAATGAACATCAGCGTCATCCCTACGGCGTCACCAGCCTCGGCCAGGCTCGATGCCGAGCTGTTGGTCCGCCCCAACTCCACTTCCGAGATGCGGGAGATCGATCGACCTGTTCGGTCGGCAACATCGCGCAGATGCCAGCCGCGCCTCTTCCGCGCCTCGGCCAGTTGCTTGCCCAAACGGGCTGCATAATTTTCCGTCATCCCCGGAATCCCTTTCGTTTTCCGGTTATAGCGGAAATCATTGGAGCCGTCCATTGGTTTCCGCTAAAGCCGGAAAACTCATCTCATTCCTGTAATAGCGGAAATCTTAGAGCCGGATTGCGTCGTCGTCCTCCTCTGGAAATGGGATCGCTGGCAGCTCCGGCTCGTAGGCAACTTCAGCCTCCGCCTCCGCCGTCATCGCGGTGGGATCCGGTGCCACCATCTTTCGAAACTCGGCGATCGCGATGTTTGCGACCGGTTCCGACGGTGCTGCATCTCGAATTCCCTGGATAGCGACCTGAATCTGCCCGCCAACCTCGATCTCAGCCCTGGCAAAGCCCTCGGTCAGCTCAGCCAGTTCGACGATGGCGCGACGGATGCGGCCATCGGGGAAGCGGGCTGGCGGCGGCCAAGCTCCAATGAGTGGATGGATCGTTGCCCAGCTGACCTCTCCTTCAGCATGACTGAGGTCCTGCTCCATTCCCTTAAAAGCGAGATCGAGAGCCTGCCCTGGGGTCACCCCTCCCCTCATCATGATGAAGCTCGCGCGCGAAAGCGCCTCCCCCTGTTCGTCGGGAGGGATCTTGGACCACTCGTCCTCCGTAAAGGCGCGCGGCGGCTTGGCGAGATCAGCTTTATCGAGCATCTTCGAAGGAATCGGTTTGCAGTCCTTGCTTGCACAGGATTCGCCAACCACTGGTCGCTTGCAACGAATCCAAGGATCTTGTCCACCATGTCGATCGACACCGCCCCCTCTGCCGATGTGATTGAGCTGATCGACGGCGTCGCCTTCGCCGATGACGGGGACGCCTGCATCTTCGTTCATCCCTGCGGGATCGAGGAAGGCGAACCTCTCCAGGTGGGCGTTGGCGAGGGTTATTTCACCATCGAGCAGGGCGGCGTTGAAAAGGCTCGCCGCACCTTCGTCGATGGGACCGTCGAGGCTCTGCGGGATGCGCCCGTGATCAAGATCCTCGAAGTGAACGTGGTCAATCCCGACGACATCGATTCCGACGAACTCATCATCCACACCCAGATCACTCTGATCGACAAGGCCTGAGGAAGCGCGAAATGCAGCCAGGGGATATCTTCGATGTCGAGGCCATGGCAAACGCCGTTTCCGCGGTGCATGCCGGCTTTGGCAAGTTCCAGGGTAAGGCCGTTCGTGGATCCGGTCCTCTGGGATTGGCATCGCGCGTCGAGAAGCTTCTGGGCAAGGTGCAGAGCGCTGTTCGCGTCGGCGTCGCTGACGCAGTTCGCCTCGCTCCTGGCGATCGCCGCGCGATGGCTGACCACGAGCTCTACCTCTTCGCCGCATTCGGCCCGTTCCAGGATGACCGCTCCCGCGCCATCGTCCGGAAGCTTTTTCCGCCGGCCCCTCCGCCGCCGTGGTTCAGGCTTCCGGAGCCGGCCCGCTACGCCGCCGTGTCCGCTTACGGCAAGGGTATCGCGATGGCTCGTGCATCGACGGCACGGATCGAGCAGCTGAAGCACAAGGTAGGTGCTGGCGCCGACACGGCCCGCCTCGCCGCGGGCGTCGTCCCGAGTGTCGTCACCGAGGCCCTGCGCAGCGACGCGCGGCGGGTGCGCATCATGGCTTCCGTTGCCGTTCTGCAGGCTGGTGACGCCGCCAAAGGCCTGGCCATGAGCATGATCGCGCATGCCGAGAACGCCGCTTCTCGGCTGGCTGTGAAGCTTGCTCCCCTCGGCAAGTTCATCTCCGAGGGAGCTGTATTCGCCGGGGGCGAGGGCGGAGGGAAACTGTTCCCGCGCGCGCTTCGCACGATCGCGATCGCGACGGGCGCAACCGCCGCCTTCACGGTCGCGATGGCCGGGAATGCGCACTCGGAGTTCGGTCGTCCGGTTATCACCGGTGAGATCTCCGCTGCCCAAGTCGATTCCTTCTGGGGCGGCATTGCGCGCCAGTCCGCACCGCGGCTCAACGTCCCGGCAGGCTCGGCAGCTCCTGTTCCGATCGCCGGGAACCGACAGGCCCAACTGTCTCCAGGAGGCGGGCTGCCGCCTGCTATGCCGTCGGCCGCGCCGCGCGGCGATGCCTCGGCCCCCTCTCCAGCGTTCGGTCGCGCGCCAGCGGTCGCGACGCAGCAGGGTGATCCGCTCTATCCGGGCTATGCCCCGACGGCAGCATTCATCCGCTTTGCGGTCGCCACGGCCGGGGTCAACACCCAGGATCATGACGGCGCCGATCGCGCCATCGGGAACATGATCCGCCAGGGTATGGCGTGCATGAACTCGGCGGCTTCCGGTGGTCGCTGCTCGGCGGAATACGCCGGCGTGTCGATGGATTTCGCCACCGGCCGCTTCACCGCGACGCTGGCGCCCATCAAGGGTGTGTCTTTCAAGGCTCGGCCGGTGGCAACGGAGACCCCCGACGGGATCCGCGTCACCGATCAGGACGCGCTCAACATCGTCCTGGCGGAACGCGAATCGAACGAGGCGAAGCGCCATCTCAACATGCCGGACGAAGACGATAATCCGGAGGATAAGGTCGCCCCGACGCGTTGACCCTCGCATAGCTGGGTCCTACGAATTGCAAAGGATCGTTGAATCGGTCCTTTGATCCGTTCTTTTTGTCAGGGTGTTGGCGTCGAATGCTGGACGCTTCGCAAGCTCGTGGTGGGCCAGTGTCCGCTGAGCAAGGCCGAGAGCTCAAGTATGGTCTGAACGAGACCTACTTCAGCCCCTTCGGGCCTCAACTTGCCGCGCGGGGCTGGTCGGTGTTCCCGCAGGAGCGTGGCGAGCGTCGTCGCAGCGCGATCATCGACGGCGAAGCTCTGAAATGGCGCCCGTTCCAGTTCGTCGCCCCCGAGGTCGCCGAGGTTGAGCGCTGGGCAAACCAGGTTCCTCACCACAACGTGGCGGTGATCTTCGGCAAAGCCTCCGGAAACACGTTCGCGCTCGACGTCGACGTTCTTGATGATCGGCTTGTGTGGAAGATCGAGGAGATCGCGGACCGCGTCCTCGGTCGCTCGCCTTTCCGGCGAATTGGTCGCGCGCCCAAGATCCTCCTGGTCTATCGCCTTGAAGAAGGCGTCGAGATGAAGAACCGGTCGTTCCGGTTCGCTCTCGCTGACAAGGGGCCGGATGGCGAGCTGCAACGCTCCGAAGATCAGATCGAATTCCTCGGCCAGGGGAAGCCTGCGACGTTCTACGGCCTTCACCACAAAACCGGTCGCTATTTCGACTGGATCGCAACGCATCCCATCATGCGCGGGCCCGAGAGCGCGCCGCTGGTGACGCTGGAAATGGTCGATGCCTTCCTGGAGGAGGTGCAGACCGTCCGTCAGTTCTTCCGTTCGGCGTCGAACGCGACGCCGCTGGAGTGGACATACGACAGCTCCAGCAACCTGATTCAGCCGCGCATTTCCGATTTCGGCGAAAATTGGTCGACTGACGACATTGGACGCGTCACCGACGGTCGAGAGACCTATCTTTACACGCTGGCCCGCCGCGCCGTGCAGATGAACGCCGGTGCGGCCACGGACGAGACCGGCGAAGGCCTCAATCGCCTCAAGGGCATGGTCGTTCAGCAGTTCAAGGCCACTGCGAGCCTCGAAGGCCGCTGGACCGAGGATTATCTGAACCGCGAGGTCAATGAGAAGGTCGACCGCGCCGCTCGAATGCTGCGCGACGGCGATCTGAAGCCGCTTTCGATGCGTGTCGACGCCCAGGGTCAGGTCGTGCCGCCGCAGGTGCGGAGCAAAGCTCCCGAGCGCGAGGTTGTCGGTGAGTTCGACAGCCTGTCGTTCATTCCTCGGAGCACGGGGACCGCCATCACCGATCGCCGGCATGTCGCTGCGCAGATCCAGACGCCGGAAGACCGCGCACGCGAGGAACGAGCCCTCATTCCCGACCGCTCCGAAATCGCGGTCAAGGTCCAAAGCGACATCGCACGGTCGCTGGATGCCTTCTTCGCGCAGGTCTACGATACAGATGAGGATCGCGAGAACCCGATCCGGGTGCTGGCAGCGCCTACCGGCGCCGGTAAGACCACGGCCACGATCCGCTATATCGCGACGGACGAGCGCACCTATGCATGGGATGCCGATCCGGAGGGTTCGCCGGGCCCGATCCTGTTCCTCCTGCCGACCTACCACAACATCGAAGAGCTCCGGACCAGGGCGAATGTCCTCAATCTGGATGCCAACCTCAGCGATGAGGACCTGGCCGCACAAGCCGTCGAGAAGGGTCTCATCCCCGAGGATGAGATCGAAGCGCGCATCGCGGATCTGCGTCGCGATGCGGCATCTGCCTCATTACGGACGATGACCTACAAGGGCAAGCTCGCCGCCGGCTGCCAGATGCAGGAAAAGCTCCAGCTCCTGATGTCCGCCGGCATCGGCTCGGCTGGCCTCTGCAAGGCGACCGTCACCGACGAGTATGGGGAGAAGGAGGACAAATATTGCGTCCACTACTCCACCTGCCCGGCTATCCAGCAGCGGCGTGAGATTGCTCGCTCGCATGTGGTGTTCCTGCCGCACGCGTTCTTCACGCTCTCGATCCCTGAAGAGCTCAAGAAGGTGCGTGCCGTCATCGCCGACGAGCGCATTTTTCATCTCTTCGTTCACACGACCACCCTAAGCTATGAGACGCTGAAGAGCCCTCGTCGTCCGCCGCGCCTCACCAAGAAGGAGCGTGAGGCCGGGATGTCGGCTGACGAAATTCTGCTGGATCGCGAGCGTGCGGCGGAAATTGCTGCCGCGGCTCTCCAGCGTCAGGGCTGCCCGGCGCGCGCCCTGTTCGACTTCAACAACAAGGTGGGCGACACAGTGACGACCGGCGCCATGCTGGTTGCGTCGGCCCTGCGCGTCTGCGGCAACGCCATGACGACGAGCTCGGCCGTCACCCCGGACACGCCCCTCGACGATCTCAGAGAGCTCTGCAACACACCGACGGGAACGGAGGTCCGAGAAGAGTACCGGTTCTGGAAGATCGTCGAGGAGCGCATCGCGCTGCTGGATCAGGACAAGGCGCATGTCCCGCTCTCGGAGCAGACAGGGCTGCCTTACCGCCGGCGCGCCAAGGGCGATCGCGAGATACGCATTCAGTTCCTGTTCCAGGACACCGACTCGAACGTCAAGAGCGAGAAGGTGCGTCTCTCCTGGCGCTCAGCCCCGAATTGGGTGAACGCCCCCATCCTGCTGCTGGATGCCTCGGCCTCACGAGAGATCATCGGCAAGGTCTTCGGAGAGCGCGAGGTCATCGTCGACGAGGTCGAGGCGCCGTTGAACGTTCGGACTGTCGTGGCCGTCGACAGCACCTATTCGAACGTCTCGATCGTCGCCGGCCGCAACAAGACCTGGGAAGAGAAGACCTACGCCGGCAAGCGCAAGGAGAACCTGCGCCGCGTTCTGAGCAATCTGTCTGGCCTGTACGGCTACGGGCGCGTTGTGTTCGGAGCGAGCGTCGTCGTTCGCCGGGCGATCAATACAGCCTGGGATTCCCCCTCGAATGTCGACTACTGCCACTTCGGCGCGATGCGAGGCCTCGACTTCGCCAAACATCATGCGGCGGCCGTCTCGGTCGGTCGTATGGAGGTCCCGATCCACACGATCGACGGCGTCGTCGCAGCGCTCACCTTCGACGACGATACGCCCGAAGACCCATTCGACAAGCGCGGTGATGGCTGTGGCTTCGATGGTGGGCCGCTCCGCATTCCCGTGGAAAACCAGGTTTTGCGGATGCGTAGCGGACACGACGCTCTGGTGCCGGTCCCCATGTATCCGGGAACCTGGGCCCGGATCGTCCAGCGCCAGTATCGTGAGGAAGAGCTGAAGCAGTTTGTCGGCCGTCTTCGCCCTGTCTATCGGCAGGGTGAGGCACCCGTTTGGTTCGCGATTTCCAAGGTCGTTCCCGACAACGTCATCGTCGACGACCTGATCAATCTCGATGACCTCGTCTATCGGAACACCCGCTTCATCAAGGTGTTTGAAGCGGTGCGTCGCTGTGACGGTGTCCTTCACGCCGATCTGGCGATCGCGACGATGCCGGAGTACCGGGACCGCAAGGCTGTCATCACGGACATGAAGTCGTTCGGCTTCGGCCATGAAGACGGCTCCTGCGGAATGAACCAGCGCTGGACCTGGGGCTTTACGCCTGTGAAGGTGCGTGGGCCCGATCAGAGCATTTCCTACGCGTTTGTCAGGACCGAGCTCAGAGATCCCGAGCATCGCGTCAGGGCCGCTCTGGAGCGCATTCTGGATTGGAATGAGGCAGACTTCGACCTGGAGGTCGGCGAGCCTGTGCGGCCTCGCGTGGTCGGGACAGCGCGCGAAGCCGATTGGGTCGACGACCAGATCGGCACCAGGGATAGAAGGCGCCTTGAGGAAGCGATCATCACTCAGCGTGCCGCCGAGACGGCTCTCCGGATCAACCTCCCCTCGGAAATGATGGATTACGGGAACAAACCGTTCGCTGTGTCCCCGACCTTCCGCATCGCGCGGGAAGCCGACGAGGCGCACACCCGCGTCAATCAGAGTGAGGCGAGCTCGGTGATCTCAACCGATCTCATGTGGGATCGTCTCCTCGGGGTCGATGAGGATCTCCTCGGCTCGCCTGTGATTTCGATCGGAGAGGATTACTCCGATCTCGGCGCCGGCACCTGGGATGAAGACGAGCAGGCAGGCCAGGTCGCCTGAACGCACCCCTCAATCCTTCATCGCAAACAAGATTCTTTTTGGCCGTCCACCGAATCCTCGCTTGCAGACATTGTGTTATCAAGCCCTGTCCGGTGATGTTCATGGGCGACTTGAGCGACCATCAATCCTTCGGACCGGTGGGCAATCAAGGACAGAGCATAAGGATTGACTGCTCGTTCTTTTGAGCGATTGTCGATCAAGTCCAAACCCGGAGACACCCAGTGAAGACCCTTCGTTCGTTCCTCCTCGCCGGCGCCGCCCTGATGGCTGCCGGCTCCGCTTTCGCCGCCGACCTGCCCATCGCCGGCGGCCTCGCCCCGGCTCCCGTGTCCGTCGCCTCCCCGATTCGTTCCACCGCCGTGGACTGGACCGGTTTCTCGGTCGGCGCGCAGGGTGGCTTCGGCTGGAGCCGCTTCGAAGGCGGCCCGTTCCTGCAGACCGCCTGGAGCCTCGCGCCGCTGCGCAAGCCCGACGCCGACGGCGGCTTCGGCGGTATCAACCTGCAGGCCTACTACCAGTTCCCGACGAACATCGTGATCGGCGCCGCCCTCGAAGCCAACTTCGCCGGCATCGAGAAGACGCACACCAACGGTTTCGGCGACACCACCAAGTCGAAGGTCGACCGCTTCGGCTTCCTCAGCGCCAAGCTCGGCTACGCCTACGAGAGCTTCCTGCCGTACATCCAGGCGGGTGTCGCCTACGAGCGCCAGGAGACCGCGACCCAGATCGCCGGCTTCGTCGCCTCGGGCAAGCAGGACCAGTGGGGCTACACGATCGGCGCCGGCGTCGACTATCTGCTGACCCCGAACGTCGTGCTCGGTATCGGCTACCGCTATGCGGACTTCGGCAAGAAGTCGAACGCCCGTCTCGGCGACAGCTTCGGCAACGAGCTGCACCTCGTCCAGGCGACGGCGGCGTACAAGTTCTGACCGCCGCCTGATGCTTTTAAGGAACGGGGCTCGCAGCGCACGCTGCGAGCCCCGTTCTATTTCTGATGGGGTCTGCAGCCTCTCTTTGGCCTAGAACCCGGGGAGGAGTGGCAGGGGCTCATTGCGCATTCCGCTGAGCTCCTCCATGCGCTCCACCCGCCAGCGGAATTCGTCCGCCCGCTTTCCTCCACAGGCCTCATAGGCATCGAAACAGGCGCGGGTCACGCTGACATCTTCTTCGACGAGACCGTCGTCGTCACTGCGGGAGCGGGAGAAAGCCTCGATTCGATTGCGAAGCTTGTCGTACGCCCGCGCATGATCAGCGTCTCCATACGGCAGGAATGCTGCCGAAGCTTCGCGGAATCGCCACATCAGGTCGCGACGGCAGCTGCGCTCGACAGCGAGGCCGCACAGCGTGGGATTGATCACCTCAATCTGGGTAGCCGCGTCGTGAACCCGCGGTTCCGGCTTGGTGCCCTTTGAACGGAGCTGCGTGACCATCTCCTCGGCCGCGCGCAACGCGTGGTCCCGCTCCAGGACGCCAAAGACATTGAAGAAGCTTCCCCGATGCCGGTGAGGCAGTATCAGGTCGACCCGGCCGAGGGCGTCCCGACTTGTCACGATGAAGACAGGGAGAGTTGTTGCGACCCAGAGCTCGTCCGCGAGGATCAAGAGATTGTCTCGGGCAAACGCCTGGACCACGGCGCTCGATTGTCGTTGCTCGTCCTGGATCGCCGCGGACGGACGCGCGGGTATGCGCGTCTTCGCAGCCTTCGGGTTCTTCAACTCGGCGATCAGCTCGTCGCGATCGAGGAATGTCCCGGAGAGATCGAGTTCGCCGCCTCGCGTTAGCCTGACATTCTCGCTCGCATTCGCCCCGTTCCCGGTGACTGCGCGACGAACCGGCTCATAAGCCCGCCCGTCCCCGCCGTAGACGCGTACAGGCACGCCGCCGGCCGGCTTCGGCCCGGTTACGATCCCGCCTCGCCAACGGAGCGCGAGAGGAGCCTCTCGCTCGTCCGCTTCCCGTATCGGGAGTTCGATTTCGTCACGATAGACTCGCGTGACATGGCGCGAGCCTTCCTGACGGTGCACGCTGAACGAAAAGGGGAGAACTTGTCTCATGAGGCGAGGCCGTCGAAACTGAGATCTGCTAGCTCGTCATGGGCTCGCAATGTGTAGTCACGAGCGATGATGGCCCGTGCTCGCTCGATCAAGGGTTTCATCAATTGCGCACTGGCCGCGCTCGTGAGGCGCTCCAGGCGCTCCAGTAGTTCGGATGAGGAAACCCCTTCCTTCCTGCCGTCGCGAAGGCTCAGCCATGCAAGGGTCGTCTCCAGGCTCTCTCGGCCCAGGTTGGCTGGATCCATGCCGGTCGTGGGGCCGATCAGGATCCGCTTCACGACATCGGCGATGTCGGCGTTCAGCGGATGGTCGACTTCGGGCAATAGATCTGGTCGCAGGATCTCCGGTCGCGATGTCTCCCATATGACCGCACCCTCGCCGGCCACGACCAAGAGCCTGTCGATATCCGCCAGCTCATAACTTTCGACGTTGCACGCCCCGTCACGATGCCTTGTCGCGATTTTCCGGTTGCCGTCGAACGTCAGGAGAGGCGCGTCGACAACGGAATAGGGTATCCCGTCAATCAGCCTGAAGCCCCGCATCAGACGCTGGATCCCGGCTTTGGCTTTCGTCTCCTCGGGGACGTCGTATTCAGCCGCGTCGAGCTCGCGCTGCGCAACACCCTTGTGCTCATGGGCATACATCAGGGCACCGTTAATCACCCGCGGGCTGCCAACCTCCAACATGCCCACGAGGCGCTTTGCGTCGACTAGGTGGGGCTTGCTGCGATCGCTGCTGCCTTCGATCTCAAGCTGCCGCACCGCTCCATCGACGATGGGAACGGGACCTGGTGATCGGTAGGTGCCTTCGATCAGCGGCTGGTACAGGCGCCCCTCATGTCCTCGGATCGCCACCTGCAGGTCGGGTGTGCTTCCTGGCGGACTGAACCAAAGAACAATCGGAGCTTCATCGCCGGATATCTCGTCCAGCCGCACGGGTGTCGAGGACCGGAATTCTGTTTCCGACCAGTTCCTGGCGCGTTTTGGCTTGTACCGCCCGGTGAATGAGACGCTCGCCTCGATGATCACAGCGCGAGCCCTTCGAGGGTGCGTTCGGCCGCAAGAGCATCGAACCGTTCGACGCTCCTGTCGAACTCCTCTGCCCGCTCCGCGCGCTCGTCGGTGAGAAGAGCGCGAACGCGCATAAGCAGGTCGCTATCGGCCTGAAGGCCGATATCCTCGCGGCGCGAGCGCCGCTGGCGGACCTCATCGAACAGGTAGGCCGATTCAATCGTGCCTTTGGGTAGATGTCGCGCCAAAGCTGTCTCAGCCTGGGCCAAAGCGTGAGAGAGGACGAATGGCAGAGCATCGAAATGAGCGAGGTCAGGGTCAACGATCTCGACCCTCGCCGGCTCAGCCGGCTCCTTCAGCTTGAATCCGCGGGCTACGGCCGATGCTTCCTTCAGCACCAGGTCGCGTTCAGTTGCCGAGAAGGCCCTGAACCAGTCCTTTATCTTCCCGCCGCCGGAGGGTTCGAGTTTGATTTGCACTGCCGGTTTACGGGTCTGCGTATCGTACCCCGTCTCGATCACATAGACGGGGATCGAGGACTTGAGATGAAGCGTCCCGGCGACGAACAGAACGGACTCTTGGAAATATTCGGTCAACCGCTCGATCTCCCAGTCGCGCTCGCTGCGCCGGACTGACGTCGGGTTCGGCGGGCCGGGGCGCTTGACGTCGGTCGCCTTCGTCAGGGCCTTGGGGACGCTGGGGATACGCGCGACCAGGCTCTGGAACTCAAGCTCAGTCGGCTGCGAGAGGTCATCGAGGGTCACAGGCAACAGGCGCAGGCGATCGTGTGCCGCGGCCGCCATGTCCCATTCTCGTTTCACGATCGGCTCGTAAGCGACCCCGTCGCGGACCCGCACGTCTGTCAGGTGGTCGTCGCCTTGATAGGACCAGCTGCCCGCCCAACGCACCGCAACCGGAGCCTGCTCTTCGGTCACGGATGGCACCTTGAACGTCATGATCTCGCGATATGATCGCACCTCATGCTTGCCGTTGCTGCTGGTGACATGGGCGTCGTAGACGACAGCGACCTGGATCTCGACGGTATCCTTCATGGGGTGACCCCTTTTGGCGTGTAGGCGTCCTCCCAGCGCTTCATGAACGCCGCCGCCTCTGCATGGAAGCTGTGCAGCGTGCCATGGGGCTCGGTTGCTTCGGCAAACTCGCCGAGCGCTTGTGCAATCAAGGTTGTATCGCGCGCGGCGTGAGCGTCTCTGACCTTCATGAACCCGACGATGACCTCGACCGGATAGCCCGACACCCGAGGCGATCCATATGGCCTCCAGCCGGTGCTGTCCCTCTGGGAGAGCTTCGTAACGATCTGGGCGGCCAGGCTCATCGCAGCCGGCATGAGCGGCTCGCTGAGATCGAGAAGGTCCGGGCGAACGATCTCGGGCGGGAGGAAAGAGACGCGGTGGCCTTTGCCACGAAGCGACACGAGATAGGCCTTGGCATCTTCAAATTGGTCGATCTGCCTGATCTGCGCAGCATTCTCGTGCCAGGCCTCGTAGCCATAGGCGAACCCAAGATCGCCATAGGGGCCGGCCCCGATCTTGATCAGAGGCAGGTCGATGGCGCGATGAGCCACGCCGCCGATGAGGCAGATCTTCGCCATCTCGCGCCCGACCATCGCGAGCTCTTTCGATCGATCGTCGTCACCAATGTCCCGGATCGACGGATCAGTCTCACTCTTTGCGCTGAGCAAAGCGCCGCTGATCAGGCGAGTCGTCCCCGGACCACCGAGATTTTGCAGGCCAGCGCGCTGAAGGTGGGCCTTCAACCCTTCGCCAGTAACCAGACGAGGCCGGCTGAGCAATTTGCCACTGGAATGCGAGCGCCTCGCTCTACCCATGCTCCGCGCGCAGACAACGTCATCCGGTGGCTCCTCGAGGCGTATACCGTCGTCCTGGAGAAGCGGCTGCCAGAGAAGCCCATTGGCGACCCGCAGCGCGGTCTGATGAGACATCTGCAGATCGCCCGGTGTCCACCAGACGGCGATCGGCGCCTCATCCGGACTGATCTCACGAACCAGAACATCCGAGGTGGCGGCCAAAGTCAGGCGCGTGCTGTTGCGAGCACGGCCCTCCTTGGCATTCGCTGCATAGGTGAACGGAATCGAGATCAACATGCCGAATTTTATCGGCCGGGGCTCGCAATCCACAAGGGTGGGTCGACATCATTGCACATCCGAAGGACCATGGTCGTATTCCTTCGAATCCAGATCTGGCACCCTTGGAACCGCACGACCTGATTACTCCTTTTGAAGGCGTCAAACTGGCCGGCCAGCGGCTTTATGGCCTGTGGAAACACGTCGAGGCGTTTCTGGCCGGCCCCGAGGGCGTGCGATGGTTCCTGCTGCTGCTGGGACTTTGGGCGTTTGGTGAGCTCTCTACTCGCCTGATACGACGCGGGCGGGAGAGGCGCCGCCGTTTGCGGGCAGAGGACGCTCACCGCCAGGCTCTCGACCTCATGTCACGAGCGATGTTCGGCTACCGAGTCGCCATCTTCGTTCAGACATTCACGCTCGGCGACGCGTTTCGCTTCGTTTTCGAGCTGGAGGGTGAAGGGATCTTCGCAAGATGCGAAGGGATCTATCCTGATCCGCTCATCGCGGTCTCGGTGGCAGCGGAGGCATTCCATCGCGATCTCGACGCCGCGGCTCGGGCGCGGCGGAATTCGTCGTCGAGGAGGCGCAGGCAAGGGAGGCACAGGGCCGAACCTGCGCCGCAAGAAGAGGCCAGCTGCTGGGCCGTTCTCGGGCTCAAGCGAGGAGCTTCACTGAGCGATGTGAAGAGTGCCTATGCGAGACTCGCTCGGAAGCATCATCCTGACCACGGCGGCAGCACGAGCATGATGGCCACAATAAACAATGCTCGCGATGAGGCCTTGAAAGAGCTCTCCGCAGGCGCGGCCTAGAACCGCGGCGCCAAGGTGAGCTCTGGCTCCGCTGCATCAGGTGCGAGCGCTTCCACCCCGCTTCTGAAATGACGCTCAGTCCCGAGCGGACCGATCATCGCAGCGCCAATGGGATTGTCGATTCTTCGGTCCCCCGGCCGAATCACAATGATCGATCCATCGCCGCCGGCGCGGTAATCGTGATCAGCCGGCACATTGAGCGTGATATCGTGATCGGCGAGGAGAGCGCGCGCGAAACAGGTGGTCGTTGCGATCTGTCGATCGGGAAGATCGAGGTCACCGGTCTTCGTGACGAGATCGCCTCCTGCATCATAATCCGCCGTCGCGACCACCTTCCCGCGCGCCGTCCAGACCATGCTCGCCCCGCCATCCTGCCGTAGCCGGACGATCGATGGCGCGTCGATGGATTCGCCCTGGCGAATGACAACGATGTCGGCATCCCGCTTGTGACGCTTACGGCTGGCGCTGACGGCTTCGAGAGCCATGGCAAGGTGCCGGCGGTCTGCGAAAATCAACGCACCCTTGCCGAGGACCACGCCGCGGAACCAGCCGTTGGCGCCATTGTCTCGCGCTTTCTGCCGAGTGGCCGCCAGGCCTTCCTTGAGCGATCGGAGGCTGGCGCCGCGGACAGCCGCGACAGTCAGGTGTGCCAGGTTGACGCCATGCCGCCACGCCTCATCGAAGCTCCTGCGAACCACCGCATGAGCGTCACTGATGCGCTCCTCAACGAAGTCCCGAACCTTCTCGGCGACGCCTTCCTTGGCGGCAAGCAGTGCGCTTGAGGCCAGAACGGTGATGACACCAGCGCCAATCGCGCCTGCGTAGGCTTCCGCGCCGTGTGGAAGGTGAACGTGATGCGGCAGGGAATGGCTTGCAAAAGCGACGGGCGTCGTAGCGCAGATCCAGGAGGTAGCGCGATCACCACCAACTCGCACCAAACGACAATCAACCGTTTAATCCTTTTTGCTCTTTACAGCGAGCACCCGAATATTATATGGTTCAAATCATCGCGCGGCATCAATGCCACGCCGATCGGGACACGGAGAGTCAACTTGCCACAAGAGACATTCGACGCGAACGCCTTTTTTAATTCGCTGGAGGAGCGAATGGTCCGCGGGCCCGGCGGGGAAATCACGTTCCGGCCAGGCCCCGACGAAGAGCGACGCGCCTTCATGCGTCAATGGCTGATACTCACCGGGCGGGATCCGGATGATTACGAGGATTAAAACGAAAATGGCGCTGCGAGGGTTCCTCGCAGCGCCATTAGAGGCTCGATTTTTGGGTGCGTCATGCGGCCGGCGGAATAATCCACGCTCCATCGCGCGGATCCCTAACTCCCGCGGAAATCGGATGATGCTCAGCGTACGCGCGGTAGAATTTGCTAAATCCGAGAACGGGCAGATTGAGTTCGATGGCCGCAGCGGCGACCAGGGCATCCAACTCCCAGCCCGGTCGGCGATCCAGCATTCCGCGTACCGTCGGATCCGCAAGAAAACGCTCGCGGGCCCGGATCAAGCGCGAGCAGCGCGGGTTCAGATGGGCGATCTCCGAGATCACACTTTTCGAGTGCGCGAGCAGCGTGCCGCGCAGGATGGGATGCTTCCGAACGCACTTCTCGATGTCCTCCGCGAAAACATCGATGACTTCGGGGATGGCCTTGAAGCCTCGCAGGCCGCGGCTCTCAAGGTGCCCTGCCAAGAAAGGCGCCGGCTCATAGCAGCAGGGGAGGACTTCAGGGGCGATCACGTACTCCGTGACCAAAGAGGCCGCGATCGCGGCGGGGGACGCATGAACAAACAGGATTGACACAGGGCAACTCCCAGCAGGGCCTCGATGTCAATCATATAACCCGATTAACTCGTACAATCATTTTTTTAATTTTGTCCATCCACCATTTCGTGGACTGCATGGAGATGAACGCATGCCCCAGGATCCCGACAAAGCCCAGGCGGTGGCATTTGCGCGTCGCGAACTGGAAGGCTTGGACGAGCGGATTGCCGCGCTTTTGGCTGAAAGAAAGTCGGTTGCCGGTTACCTGGCTAGGCTGACTGGGGAGCAAGTGCCCTCAATCCCCGAGGGCGAATTGCCGACAGCAGAGCGCGCGCATGCGAACTCATCTCAGGTGGCTGCCCCCAATGCCGCTGCGTTTACACCTGCGTTTGAAGGGGACAAAGCGTACCATAGCCGCGCGTTCAACAAGCGGGCCGTCAATGAAGCGATCGACATGATCCTGGCGGCCGGACGTCCGCTCTCAGCACCCGAGATCATTCAGGAGCATTCTGCGCGCTCCCTGCTTCCGACAGAGATGCTCTATCGCTTGATGTACAATCGCGTGGTCTCAGGCGTGCTCATGACAATCGATGGCGCATTTTGGCCCGAAGGCAAGGAATTGCCCCCGGGCTACGATATCGCCTCAGCCAAGCGTTCAGGCCGCATCGCTGCCGAAAAATAGTAGAAATCGTGGCCCCCTATGAAAAAGCGCCGCCTGCTGAGCAGACGGCGCTTTCTTCAATGATAGAGAAAGAACGTTGCCAGATCCGAATTGAACGAGCGCCTTCGCTGCTGAAAGGTGTCTTCCAGGCAATCAAAGATCCGCTTCCACAGGCCAGTACGGATGAGTGTGCCCAGAGCAACCATCCCCCACTGCGACTCCACCAGCCTATATGTTCGCAGAAAGCGCCGGCGGATCGAGGTGGAGCCCGCGAAGACCAGCAAGTTGATCAACGCGCGGATCCCCAGCTCTTGAGGTAGCGAAATTCCAGAAAGCTCTTTACGAAAACGGGTGCTCACAACCTCCCATTCCGCGTCAGAGAGCGCATAGGTTCCTTCATTGTATGTCGCGATCGCCACCTCTGGAGTGGCAGTACCACGCCGATGAACGTAGTCGACATATGTTCGGGTTGCTGGAATCGACGAGCCTTCCGGCAGCCTAACCCCCAGCATTTCGGCGCTGGAAATATCGACCGATATCCTGATCGAGTTCGTAGCAGGCATCTCTTCAATCTTGATCCCCGCGATCAATCGCCTCAATACCGCGATCTCCATCCTTTCTTGTGTGCTTAGATCGCGCTCGTGATAGTCAACCTTCGCTACGACGCGATCATAAACCTCGAGGAGGCCAGCCCGCCTGCCGCTCTCGACCAGCAAGCGCTTGCTCAAATCCGGAAGGGTCTCCAGCTGGAACACCGCCTCCTTCCATCCGCGAGCAGCCTCACCAATCACTTCGTCAGCAATCTCCTTGGGGATTGATCCCAGACTCATTCTTTCAGCGGCACGTTTGATGTTCTCTTTCAACGCATCCCGGCGCCGCTCCAAATCATGTCGGCGCTGTTCTATCGCTTTCCGCTGTTCGTCCAATTCCGAATCCAGAATCCTCTGGTATTCCTCCTCTTGCCAATCACCACGAAGCATTTCTCGAATTGCGCCGACTGCTGCCTGGTGAATGGGCGCCGCCAAAACCACACCCATTGAGCAAGTCGCGGCCCCTCCGTACCTATATTTAATTCTATTATTGAAGCAACCAATGTACTGTCCGCGCCGCCTTGCAGAAAGATAATGCGTTCGGAATCCACATTCACCGCAGACTATTTTTCCGGACAAGAGCCGTTGGCCTCTTTGCTTTTGTTGAGTTCCTTTAAACGTATCATAAACTGCATCCCACGTTTCCGCGCTGACGATCTGCAAATGAGGCACAGATAATCTCTTCCACTCAGAAGGATGTCTCATCGTACGCAATACCTTCCCGTCCTTCTTTTTTGTTTCTGTCTTTCGGAACGTGAAAACTCCTTTGTAGAGCGGGTTTTTCAAGCTTCTGGAGAGCTGGCATACCGTTGCTGGCACCTTGACGCCTGGAGGCGCCATTTCCTTCAAACCGCGCAAAATTGCGTGAATGCTCACGCCTTGCAGCCGGGCATCATACATCCACTCGATGCATGGCCTGGTCGCTTCATCAATTTTGAAATGCCCTCTCTCAAAGGAGGCACGGACGTAACCAATTGGCAGCGTGTTGTAGCCCCCAAAAGCCCGGACATTTCTCACGGTGCTGCATGGGCCGCGATG